>JAEVYX010000073.1 GCA_023392515.1 Bacillota bacterium
TCAGTATGGCAAACATGGGAACCGTTCGGGTGATAGCTACCGGATCGGATACGGTAAAGGCATATGTGACGGGCGCTTCCACATTGACCGGAGCCGCGGTGATGGTGGTTGCGCAAAGCAATTCCAACATCAAGGCGCAAAATACACCGCCTTTATTTGCCGCATCGCTTGTGGGGGCAAAAGATGTTGTAGTATCTGCGCAAGCAGGGACAAAAACCACCAAAGCCTATGTAGATGGTGGTGCTCATCTGATCAGTACCGGAACTACCGATCTTCTCAATGGAATTCATGTCTATGCGTTCTCCCAAACGGCACTGTTGGCTGAATCTTTGGGAAACACGAATATTGGCGCGATTCAACTAGGCTTTTATGACGTAAAAACCAACGCCACGCTTATCCTTACGGAGGCTTCCTTTGCAGGCCAGGCGGATTCACAAACGGATGTCCATGTGACTTCCCTGGATCAGGTTGATGCTTCAGCAAAAGCATCCGTTACCAACGGCGGCCTGGTAGCAGCTGCAGATTCCTCCTGCATGAATACAGTCTCCCAGCAGAAGGCATCAGTAATCATTGGAGAAAATGCCAGGATTGAAGCAATAAAAGATGTACACATCGGTGCTGAGGGGATAGCTTCTCTTATTTCCTCTATTCGTGATTCTGCTTATGGTGCGGGCACACGGTCTGTACTAAAGGCAGACAACATTCTGTATCGCATTACCCAAACTCACATTGGAAATAAGGCCCGAATCATATCCAGCAACGGAAATATTGATATCTATGCCAGGGCAAGCGGTATGGATTCCAAAAACCAGGTTATTCTCAACTCCAGTGCCATCGGCTTCAGCGGAAGTGTTATTGCTGCAGGCGGCGGCCCGGTAGCCTCGGCTAAACTGGATTCCACAACCGGTATTCTTGTCTTGAATGGTGCTTACATTCGTGCGGCATATGGCAATGTGAGCCTTGTTGCAGACAGCCAAAGCAGTATATCCATCAACTCCAGCAGGGATGCAAGCGCCCTTGGCGGTAGCAATGAGAGTAAATCCATAGCCAATGTCAAGGATGTTGTCTATGTCAAGGTGAATGAATTCGGTGCCGATCAAAGCTATATCAACGGGAAAAATACCTTGATTGCCGCAATCATCAGCAAGCAGATTCTCAATATCATGACATCTTCCATCACTCGGTCGGCGGCTTCCAATACCAAATCCACTTCGGATGTACAAAGTTTCAATAACGATTTGGATGTGTCTGTTGGCAACGCCTATATTGGTGGTATTGACAGCCTCACCATAGAGTCCCGCGTATACAATATGCACCTGGATGTACGCTCAAGAGCTGAAGTGATCGGCTTTACAGGCCATGTATATGCCTATATCACCCTCCAAGGATCAAGCTCTGCTGATATCGCAATTGGAAGCCTTGCGCATTTGGCCAGTCTGGCGATCAATATTACCGCAGAGTCCCCGGTGATCGAATCGGCGACTGTTTCCTTGGTTGCGGATGCTATTGCCAATACCGTGGTTTACCAAGTATGGGAAACGATCAAAAAGATCATTGAAAAAGTAGTCAAGAAGGTCAGCAAGATTCCAATCATCGGTTGGTTCGTCAAGTGGGTGACTGAAAAAATCATCACCTATGTGGATGTGCTTGTTACTTATGTGTTCTATTCGGATGCAGACAGCAATGTGACCTCCACCCTTAACTCCAATACCTCCACCGGCAATGTAACGCTTAACGGCAGCATGCATCTTGGTGGAGGCGCTGCCGGCATGCAAATTGATATTTACGATGGTTACTTTACCAGCGTAGGCGTTCCTGCGGAATTATTGAGCAATCTGGTTACATTCAGCCATTCATTGTATACCGCAACCATCGCCAAACTGTATAATACCCTCATGGGCTCTGTAACCATTAATGCGCCCAGCGGGAATGTGTCAGGCAGCGCAGTTGTTTACTACAACAGTTATCTGCCGGAAGTCATCATCAACAACCACTCTCGCTACAGTTTGGTTCTGGGTGATATTCAGATAGGCAATGAGGATGCCAAAACGCCGCCCATAGATATCAATGCCAAAGTAGCAAACGCTACCGTGCTTTGCAAATTTGGTCAGGATGTACCTCAGGTAACCATCAGCGCTGCGCAAAATACGAATTTGACATTCAACGGCATGTTTGATATATCCACCGGTATATTGAACATTCTGCTCAATGGCGGCAGTGTATTCATGACAAATGGTGCGCTGGATGCATCAACAGGCTTGCCCAATGTTTGGGTCAATCAGCTCAATATACAGGGTGCATACAATATCGGAAGCGCTGCGAATCCCTTTACGGCGCGTATGGTGAAACTGGATGCGATTCCGGAAATCCCGGGTATCAGCGTGGCAAGGGCGGCACGAGAAACGCATTTGACCATGCTGGCTGCAAATGATGTGTTTGCGAACCTGTTGTTAACAATGATAACAGTGAGCAACTTCCATATGACAAAGGACCAGTTGTTGGCGACACCGATAAACAGCCTGTATATCGATCGTATTCAGGCGGGCGGCACGGCATCGGTGGTGCTGCAGCCTGCTCAACGCATCTATTACTATACGAATATGTCAGCCGAGGAAGATCCGATTGAGGTTATTACTGTCACTACGCCCGGCCAGCCTATGAAGCTCATAACCCTCTCAACAGATTTGCAACAGGGGACAAAGCGGCCTGTGTACTATTATGATGAAAGCGGCAATGCGGTTGAATCCCAATACTATCTGACCAGCGATGGTTTGATTACCCTGGCCCAGAATGCGGTGATTGACGTAGGGCAGTATCCTGCGGGGGATGCCGTCGGCGGAGTCCGTTACTATAGCCTGCCAAATGGTGTTGTGCTTACGGTCGATCAAAATACCGGGAAAGTATTATCTATCACGGTAAGCGGTGAGAATGGAACTGCCTTCACCTTGTCCAACGCAGATTTTACGCTGGATGCAAACGGCAATGTGGAAACAGTTACTATCACATATCCCAATGGAGTGGAATCGAATATCACCTTTAATCAAAGCGGTATTGCCACCATGGCGATTGATCAGGATGGTGTGACGCTTTATGTAGAGCGGGCACAAAACGACCTGGGCTGGATGCTGCCTAACGGTGTCAAGGTATTCTATAAACAGGCATTCATCCAAAATGGGGAGGTTGTGGTCTATACTTTCCTTGGTACAAATGCCGGCGGAAACAGCCTCTTTGTATTGGAGGACTTGCAAGATCAGACCGTAACCCATTTCCACGTTGTAGAGATGGCACCCGACGGAGAAAACCTGAACTTTGTGCGTGGGTATATCTACACAAGGGATATGCTGGTTACATCCAATCAAAGCCAGACGATGGAAGACCGTGACACACTTGCAGAGGCTAAAGATATTGCCCAGCAGGTTATCAACGGCCTGGATGGAACTGCAACAGCTCAGACTATTCGAGATGCTATCAGAAACCTGGTGACAGGCAATATCCTGGTAGAGGTTGCCTTAACGCTGAAGGAATATAAGTATACTGTAACATCAGGCGAGACAACGACAACCCATTTCGTCATTGGGGGAAAGGCTGCAACCGTTACACTTTCCTATTGGGATGGCACGCTGGATCAAAGCGGGAAAAAAGTTGCCGATTTGAAGCAGACGCTTACCTGGAACTGGACGCTTTCCACTTTGCCCGGCAATGCTACATTAAACGATGAAACAGTCGAAAGTTTCGCGGCAGAAGCAGGTACGCGTACAGGAAGCGCAAAGGCAACTTACACAGCAGACGATATCGTGACAACTGCAACAAATATCCGCTGGACTGATGGACGTGTAGTTTGCAATAGCGATGGTTCCTATGATCTTCAATTTGAAGCATATGGCTTTAACTTGAGTTTCTTGACCACTACGGCGGACGTTGCCTATTATCAGGTAAAAAAGGCAACGTATACTGGCACGATGCTTGACTACTATAACAAATTGAGCGGTATCCTGTTTGCCTTTAAGCCTTCGACCGGTACGATCGGATCCGCTGCCATGTCTGTACTAAAATTGACACAGGGTGCAAGTGGAGAAATTGAATATAATACGGACGGCACGGTGAAAAAACTCAATGGCGGCTATACCAAGATTGATGGCGGCTACCGCTTTGTAAAAGCCGACGATAACGATCTTACCGATGATATTCTGCTGTTGCTTGACCGGGCAGTCGCTGTGTTCCCAGATGGTACGGTGAAGTATGTATCTGTTCAGTTAGGTGTTACCCGGAATGGCGATCAGGATATCGAAACAGCTACGCTGTATGTAGGCGATAACATCCAGCAACTAAGGGATGAGAATGGCAGTCTCGTCTATTCACGGATGCAATACAAGTATAGGCCCATAAGTAATCCATTTATCTGGACGACCTTTATTGCCATGGGCCCAGAGGATCCTGTCTATGTGAATGTTCAGCAAAACCTGGCGGAATATGGGTCCATTCAACCGGATATGGTTTATGATGCAACCCTCGGCAAAGATGTATATATCTATGACACTTCCAGCTCGCCAATTTACGATGTAGGAAATGTTAAGCAAAAGCAGGATTCCTATGGCAACCTGATCTATGCGAAGAAGCAGTATAGATACCATCCAAAGGATGGAGATTCATCTGCATGGGTTCTGTTCTACTCTACAGGTTCCGACTGGGAATACAATTATGTGCGGGATCATTTGGCCCTAAACGGACAAATTGAGGCCAACCCGGGTGTACATGGGGACGATTTTATATACGATCCCAGCAGTAACCCCGTCTATGAAGTGAACAATATAACTGATGGATGGATGATCCTGTTGAATCCCACCACTACGGGAAGCAAAGATGGGGCGGTTGTCACCGTGCTCGCAACGCCTTCGAGCGAAAAGGGCAATGCTTTTGAGCTTCCCACTGATGGCAACGGCTACAAAATCATCAGCCAATACATTCGCCTGGTGGATGCGAACAGTGCTACCACTGAATTGCCGGTAGGCACCCTTGTCTATCTGGACAACAATGGAAATGTATCAGCCTATTACAAACCCGACGGTACATTCCGCTTGATGGGGAAAGAAGGAGCCTATACTGAGTATGGCTATGACAGCCAGGGGAATGTGCAGGCAACACTGCCGGCCGGAACAGAAACCCAGCTATTGGAGGTTGCGGAAGGAATTTACGTAACAGCGGATACCTTTAACGGTGCAAATTACAGCGATGCCACGTACCTGATGTACGATCAATTTGATCAATTGATGGTGGCAAAGAAGACCAAAACGAATCTGTACTTTGATGGGCATAGTTTTTCAAAGGAACAGGTGGCCGGGAGCAGTGAAATCAGCGCCCTCAATATTGTAACCGATATGGGTCGTATTGCATTGACTATTGCCAAGGTAGGGCAGACGGTGTACTACATCTTCCCGGATGGCAGCACCATCTCTTCAGCAGGCGAACTGACAATGAGCAATATTGGAGATAACGAGGAAATCCTGTATGCCGCGGACAGCACGTACAGCATTGGACAAATTCAGGCGCAAAACGTGGTGCTGGAAGTAAAGGATGCCAGAGGCAGGATTATTGATGGGAACAGCGAAGCAGGCAGCCCCAATATCATTGCACAAAATATCCATCTAAAGACCAGTCAGGTGTCCGGCGCTTCTGCAGAAGGGGAGAGCCGTGGCGTACAATTTGGAACAGAAACTGACCGGCTTGATCTGGTGCTTTTGAATGAGAATGGGTTGTTAAGTGAATTTTCCTTGGAAGATATCGCTGGAATTGCCTATCTGGGCAAAGCCTATTTGGACATCATTGGCAGCTATGCTTCTCAAAATATGAAGATTGGCACTGGTGCTCTGGTGGATCTGATATCCCACAACGGTTCCATCCTTTTGAATGAACTCCTCATTCAGGAGGCAGGTAAATTGACAGCCAATCTTTTCAGTGGGAATATGACCATTGGAAACGCACTGGTTCAGGGTGCAATGGAAGTCCAACTGCAAAACGGAAGCTTTACCAATGCGGAACAAACCTCCGTTTTCCAAATTGGGCAGACCGGTAGCGTGAAAGTACAATCGCAGCTTGGAGATGCGGCATTTGGCGTACTCCAAATAGATGGCAGCAAAGCAAGCAGCACCTTTGGAATGCTTGATTTGACACTTTTGAACGGCGCATTAACTATTGGTCATGCATACATAAACGGTATAGCGAAGATTGACCTAATGAATGGCGGGCAAATAATGACCGCTCCGTACAGCGTTTTCCATATCGGACAGAGTGGTTCCTATACATTGACTTCTTTGAATGGCGATGCAAGCTTTGGAAGGCTCACAATTGAAGAAGGCGGCATATTGAACGCAGTCCTCACTTCTGGAGATATGGTGCTTGAAAATGCGGATGTCAACGGCACAGCCACCATCCAGCTTGCAGATGGAAGCTTCCTCCTGTATAGCAGCAATTCCGCCGTTCATATTGGCGCTAAGGGCTTGGTTTTCCTGACTCTTTCCCAAGGCAGTGCTGACTTTGGCTACCTCACCGTTGATGAGGAAAACGGTTCGTTTGGTCAGCTCATCGCGGCTCTTTTGGGAACGGGAAATGTGGTGTTGCGTCAAGCGCATATAAACGGGCTCGCGAATATTGCCATTCATCAGGGCAGCCTGATCCTGGAAGATACGGATTCCGCTTTCCGTGTGGGCGCGAGAGGGAATGCTATCCTGAATATAACGCAGGGAAGCGCGGACCTTGGTATGCTCACAATTGATGAAGAAAATGGCTCCAAGGGCAATATGAACATCACCTTGCATGGCATAGGGAATGTAGCAATACGTCAGGCTCTTGTAAATGGATTGGCGAACATAATCATAAACCAAGGCAGTCTGGTCCTGAAAGATACGGAATCTGTCTTCCGCATTGGCGCACAGGGCATGGTCGCCTTGAGCATTGCAAACGGCAGCGCGGACTTTGGCTTCCTCTCAATTGATCCGGCCGGTAGTCTGCATGCAGCGCTTCAAGGCAATGGCAATGTAACGATGCGTTCGGCCCTGGTAAATGGGTTTGCCAATATTGCCATCCAGCATGGCAGCCTGATTCTGGAGGATGCAGACTCTGCTATCCGCATTGGCACAAACGGAGTATTTGAACTTGATGTTGTTGAAGGTAGCGCAGATCTTGGCGTCCTGACGATTGAAGGTGCAAATGGCACATATGGCAAGATAGATATTGCCCTTTATGGTACCGGCAATGTAACGCTGCATCAAGCAGTTGTAAACGGGCTGGCGGACATTATCATGAATATTGGCAGTTTGGTGTTGATGGCCGACGACTCTGCTATACAAATTAGCTCTCTGGGCAAATTCAATCTTACTTCTGTCTTGGGAAGCGCGAACCTTGGCCGCTTGACTGTTGCACAAGGCGGCGCAGCGGATGTTCTGCTAAACCGGGGCGATATGCTTATCAAAGAAGCAGACATTCGCGGAAGCTTAGTCCTCAACATGGGACTGGGCAATTTAACGGCGGAGACAACAATTTCTCCTTTCCGTATCTCAAACACCGGATCCGTTCAGATTACAATGGGCACAGGCAATGCCCGGTGGAACGACCTTGCTGTTGAAGCAGGCGGCATGTTCCGTATCTTCATTCAGCACGGCAGTATGTTCTTGTATCAGTGCTCTGCCATGGGCGGCTATTATATCACACTGATGGATGGCAGCTACAGCGTGCTTGGGCAAGATTCGGTTATGCTCCTAAATAAAAATGGCAATCACAATTTCATCGTCCATGGCGATATTGGTTCTATTACACTGCCGGTGCGCATCAATATCCCCGGCGAGAGCTTGACAGTATCCGTAGAATACGTCAATAATATTTATCTTGCCGGTGTCGTGCTTGGCCGTAAAGCGGATCAATATATCTCCGGCAGAGCGGAAAACGGAGAATGGCTCATTGGAGCCTTTGAAAACACGGCTGGGATAAAAGGCGTGTTGGTCCCCATCAAAGATCAAACAGGCAGCGAACTCGGCCGGAGGTTCGTCCAAGCGCTTACCCGTTCGGAATTGGTCAGTATGCTATTAAGCATGATACCGGGGGATGATGCGGCTTACGCGTCACTGCTGGCAGCTTTGGACAAAAACCAAAGGCCTGCGGATTTGGATTTGCGCAGCTTGCTTAAAAAACTGAATTTGAGCGGCAGCTCTGCTCGTGCGGATATGGCTCAAGCCATTAGCCAGGTAGTTCCGGATCGGGATACTGAGGAAGGTGAGCTTACAGCTCTTCTCGCTCACCTCATGACCCGTGGCAATATCCCGGAAAATATCATATTGAAACAGATTGTGCAAACCATGACCGATGCGGAAGTACGCGATCTGCTTCAAAAGGCATGGGCATACGCGGAATATCCCGCTAGTATTGCGGGAATGCCGGTGCATGATCTAAAACTCAAGCTCGGCGAATCCACCGGGAGTACCTATATAACCAACTATGACAGCATTTTCATCAGCCAAGAAACGGGCACCTTTACGGCTGGCCAAATTCTATCCCAATGGGGAGATGTTGCAATTACTTCAAGGGGTGCGATTGAGGCATTCAAGCATTCAGATGCTGGCCAGCCCAATATTCGCGGTGAACGTATTAGTATCGTTGCCGGTGGAGGAGTTGGTATACTCAACGAACTGGTCATCGACCAGGTGTCAAGCCCCTCCGTTGTGGTGGGCAACATCCTTCAGCCTGCTTTTGGGCAGGTAGGTTGGGCGCCCAGCATCTTCTGGGCGGATGGCAAAGGTTATGCTTTTGATGTAAATGTCCGCTATGACCTCTTGCGGGCGGCTTATCAGAACCGGGCTTCTTTCCTGAACGTATCAGCCTTAGGAGATGTAAACATCCGTGAACTTTCAGGAAGCATGGGGATAGATACTATTACAGCAGCAGGGAACGTCAAACTTACAGCGGACACTAATATTTTCAATACCTCCAATGTTTTGACTGCGCCAAACATTACAGCGCTTCATGTAACCCTTGTTGCGCTAAGCGGTGGCATCGGTTCAAATGCTAAACCGATCCATATAGATACAAATGGAAGCATCCTGGTTACGGCAAAAGATGATGTGTTCATCACAGATACAGGGGATATGATTCTTACAGCCGATATTCTTGGCGGCGCACTGTATGCTTTGGCAGGCAATAGCGCCATCATCCAAAGCCCTAGCAGTCCTCTTGTGATAGGCAATATTACCGCACCCGGCATGGTTCTGATTTCCGCTATGGGTTCGGTAAACGCCGGTGAACGGCTCCTGGCTCCCGCTCATGTATCCGCTCACAGCATTCGCATTGAATCCATCCTGGGGGATATCGGTGCCCAAACGGCTGAATTACTGGTGGACACTCAGAGCCAGAACGGCGGAACACTTAGCGCTGTCGGACAGAACTTGTTCCTGCGGGAAATCAGCGGCGACTTGCTGCTAAGCGAAATCCATGCTGCAGGAAATGCCTCGATATCTTCCTCCGGAGATATTTGGGGCAATAGCGGGTATGAAATGCAGCAAGCCGTAAACGCCAAGATTGCGGTATATGCAGCTTATAATGCGTATATAAGCAAACAAGCCAGGGCGGATGTATTGCAGGCTTATGCCAATGCTAGATATGCGGATTGGCAACGGGCAATCCAGTCTACCTTGTCCACACAAGATGCTTATGCACAATCCCAGGCTAGAGTGGCAGCTTTGCAGGCGGCTATTGATGAGCTTTTACGGGCGGAACATATAAATACTGTTCAGGTTAGAAGGCTGCAAAGGGAGCTTGTAAAAGAACAAAGAAGCGACTTCAAGTATCTGAATGCATGGAACGCATCGACAGCATCTGTGGGCCAAGCACGTCGCATGTATGAAGCAGCCCAAGCCGAAGCAGATGCGGCACAGTTGGTGGCAGATGGATATTTGGCAGCATTGAAGGATGCGGAGAACTCTGCACAAATAGCCTTGCTAAACGCCAAGAATATGGCTCGGAAAATATATATAGGCGGTGACCTGATGCTGAATGTAGCCGGAAACATTGGCCGGCCGGACAACGCTTTGGTGCTGTGTGTAGATGGAAACCTGAGCCTGCATAATAGCCCGTCAGGCTATGTAGTCCTAGCCAGCAGCGGTAATCTGCGGCTGAATGACAATCTTACTGCGGATAATGTCTGGATTTCGAGCCTTGGCGATATTCAAGCGGCATCCGGCATTCGGATAACTGGCAGCAAGGTAGGCCTTTTCAGCCTTGGGTATGACGTGGGAAGCACCATGTATCCTATTCGTGTCCGCACGCAGACCATTCAGGCCATCGGCGAAAACGTTTATCTCCTGCTGGATGGAAAAGTTGCTATTGAGCTTATAGCAGCTGCGAACACAGCCCAAATTACTGCAACCGGAAACATTACCGGAATATTGGACAATGCGGCGGATCAGGCCCATGTGATTGCTGATTCGCTCCTCTTGAAAGTGAAAGGTCATATTGGCGCAAAGGGATTCCCGATGCTCATCAATGTGAACAACCTGTATGCAACAGGCCGAAACATCCGCCTGAGCAGTATTGCGAGTATCTTGAATATTCAGCGTCTATCTGGATGGAATGTTCTTCTGAATGCACAAGGGAGCATCATTGGCGGAGGCATACGTGCCAACTCGCTAACAATCAACGCCTATGGCTCCATAGGCCTGATGGACAATGTATTGCGTATCCATGTGCCGGCTTCTGTACGCCTCAACTCCGAAAAGGGTATTGTTAACTACCATAACTCCTATAGCCAATGGAATGAATTCGAAGCCTGGCAAACAAGGCACTTAAACGAAAAATATGATGCCGTGTTTGTACTCGAATTGCCATTCCAAGTCATGATTGGCGGGCAGGTAATGCAGATTCATATTCTTATTGGCTGCGGGCTGAATCAAAAAGGCAGCATTGAAGTATTGGGCATCTGGAGTGGGGATGGCGACCTGGCAAAGCTCCGGGCACAATTAATGCAGGAACTGAAAAACCGTGGGGTAATGCAAATTGGTCAAGTCTTTATTGGCCAAATGGAAGGATTCAGTCAGGCGCTTACCGAATCTTTCCCTGATACTTCCATGCGAGGTTTTGCCTTAATCCAGGTGTTCCAGTCGCTTTTAGCGATCACCGCTGAGAATATGAAGACTTTCCTGGAGGATATCCGCAACATTTTTGCTGCCGGGGATGAAGTTGAAAAGTTGGAGCTGGCCAGGCAGTTTGCCAAGAAATGGAGTAGTTCATACCCGGGTATCTCTGCTTCCCTGGGTACAGACCTCGTGCAATTGGGACTGGATCCTTCGGATATGAACTGGCTTTGCGATGCCGTGGCTGATCTGGCATGGATGGTGTCGGACAATGTTGATCTTGATAAAACATACAAGAGCAGGGATAATCTTATTCTTACTCTGTATGTCGTTGTGTTGACTTACATGGGGGAACAGGAGGCGATTGCCGCCTGAACTCAAAAAGAGATTGAGGTGTGTATCAATGCAACCTGAAAAGGTTACGGCCAGGCGAACCCGCATACATCCATGGATGCGGGTTCTGGCCATTTTTCTTGCTGTTATTCTCGTTTCTATAGGCATATTAACCGATGCTGCAAACATTCGTATAAAAAGCAATGATTATGAGGCTGGCAGCGTGGAAAAAGCCGCTGCCAGTTATGTTGAGGAGAACACGGAGTATCTGCAAATGGATCGCCTGAAACGCATGATCCAATTGCTGAATGCTGCCTTAACCAATGGAAAAACATACGCTGATTATTATAATCTTGCATCCACAAGCATTGCAAAAGGTGAGTATGAACAGGCGTTGACGGAAATTATGAAATGCATGGAGCTGGCGGATACGCAAGATCAGGCGCTGATGGAAGATTTATGGATGAAAAAGGGCGCGCTCCTGGCTTTAACAAACAGCTATGAGGACGCCTTGGAATGTTTTGCCCAAGTGCGCCTTCTTAACGATCAGTCTGCCCAGGCATATTATCTCCAGGCGCAAATACGCCTAGAGCAAACAGAATATCAAGCGGCCTTGCGGGATTTGGAAAGATACATTGCCTTGTCACCGCAGGACATCAGCGCAAAAGGTACACTGGGGGAAGTCTACGAAGCACTGGGGCGGTATGATGACGCTCTTGTCGCGTATAATACTGTGCTGTCACAGGAAGACCTGACCGATTACATGGGTTACTTTCTTAATCGGGCCCGTTTGCAAATACGGGCGGAAAAATTTGAGGATGCAATAAAGGATTACGGTACATACCTAACGGTTGCCAAGGATGAAGACGGCTCTGTTCATGTCATGCGTGCTGCATGCTTTATGCAGTTGGCACGGTATAAAGAAGCGGTTGATGATTTTTATCAAGCGGTAGCGCTGCATTATGCGGATCCGGCGCTATGTTATGAACAGACGGCTGTCTGCCAATACTTGCTGGGAAATTTTGAGGCCGCACTTCAGGATGGTCAAAATGCCTTAAAGAATAGGAACAGCTCCGCGGGTAGTGGACAACTATATCAACAGATGGGTCTTGCCGCCATGGCACTGAAGGATTATGCCGACGCTTTGGATTATTTTACACATTCCATTGATCTTGGGGATGCAGCCCAAGGCAATCTCTATTATCGTGGCGTTTGTGCCCTGGTACTAGAGCGGTATCAGGAGGCGGTTGAGGACTTTACCGCGTCCCTTAAAGAGTCCTATATGATCCAGCAGTGCTATTTCAATAGAGGCGTGTGCTATCTGAGACTGGAAGAATATGAAAAAGGCGCCGTGGACATGAAGAAAGCAACGGAAACAGGGGAGGATGAGGCCCTGATTGCATCTGCCGAAGAGGTGCTAGTCCAATTGAATGCTTATTTCAGAGCAATAGAAGCAGGGGAAAGCAAAGCTCCGCCAACTGCCGATGTCGGCATAAAATAGGGTTTATTGTAATCAACGGTACAAAAAGAAAGCTGCGGTTGTACACTGTAACCGCAGCTTAGAGAGAGGATAGCCTTCAAATCATTAACAGGTTATCGTCTTTTTGCTATGCCATACAAAGAACAAAAGGAGGCCTGCTGCACAGAAACCTGCACCAAACAGCATAGATGCTGATAAATTAACCTGCGCGACCTTACCAAATACAATATTGGTAAAGATGCCGACACCATCAATCAAAGCGGCGTTGATGCTCAATGCTGTTGCTCGGTTTTGCGTCATAACCTGCTGATTTTGCAATTCGATTTGCAATGGCTGGAACAGGCTGAAAGCAAGCCGCAGGACAACAATTCCCAAAACGGAGAGACCGGCGTTACTTGTAAAAGCCATGACAAGGCATGCACATGTTGCGCAGCCATAAGTGAGGGATGCTATGGCCTTTGCACCCAACTTTTTCGTCAGCCTTGCGGAAGCAAGACCAATCAAACCTATGAGTGTAATGAAAATATAAATATATCCCATTGCCACAGGCGAAATGCCGCTTTTTGCATATTGGAGCTGACTAAGAAAGACGGTAATAGTCTGATGTGTTTCATTGAAAAAGGCCACACCGACCAAAAAGAGTATCAAGCGTTTGCAATTAAAAAAATTGAGAAGCAGCACTTTAGCTTCAGCGATGCTTTGGGTTCGGGCACCAGGAGTATTACGGACCTCTTTTAGGCCAAATGCCATTATCGCCGCGCATCCATAACTAAATACGGTCAAAAGACCGGCAAGACGGTAATTCTCCTTAATTAGCCCGGAGTAAGTAAGGGAGGCGACCAAAAGCCCGATCATGCCCAAATTGCTGTAAACGGAAAAGGCCATTTGGGTGTCGCCTTTATTGCAAGACAAATACAGCATGCTTACATCACAGCCGGATAAGCCTGCAATAACCACGCTTAACATAATGCGCTCCAGCAAAAAAGCTACAAAGCCATTCGCTTTCCAAAAAACAATCTTTGATACAAAGTAAAACCCATTGCATAATAGCAGAGTCTTCTTATATCCAATTCTGTCTGATACAATGCCCCAGGGAAGCTCCATCGCAATGCAAAGCCCCAAAGAGATACTTTCAATTATAGTGATTTGAAATATTGAAATACCTGCAGCCTGCCGGTATAACGTCGCTATTGGGCCGTAGAATACCATGCCCTGCAGCAACGATATGGCATACAGCAGCCATACGTTTCTTTTGATTTTCATATTCATTGCCCTTTCAAAAATTTAAGCACAACAAACCTGACACTGTTTTTCAGTGCCATCTCAATCAAATGCCTGTGCTTAAATCGGACAATGCATGAACCGCCCTCCATTATATCAGAGTGATATACCATATTTATTTGAAATTTGCTAATTCCTCGTGCAGATATTCCAAAGCTTCCTTTTTGCTTTGCGGTATATCATGGCCAATAAGGTATGTATCAAAATCATAATTTTGAAGAAGAAGAATCATTTTTTCCAATAAGTCACGATCGTATTTCCCGTCATTATCATAATAATTACAGCCGTCTGCATCACCAATAGCGAGCACCTTTTCTTCTGGAATGTATATGATGACGGAGTCCCTCGAATGCGGTGCTGAAACTTCCTTCAGCTCACAATGAATATTGCCCAAATCAAGAATCAATTCCCCATGAAATACGATATCTGCTAGGACAAGCTTTATGAGATTTCTATCGGGGTATTCTACTCTTATATCGCGGTCGCACATGGCAATCTCTTCGCCGCTTTGCAGCCTTTTCTTCATTGCATCATCAGACCAGTCCCACTGCATGACTTTTTGAAGCTGGTGATGGGTTTTTAGGCCGGTTATCGTCTTTCCATGAACTGCATGCATGCCGAATGTATGATCCCAATGCCAGTGGGTAACTGCAGTATAATCCGGCAGTCTGAATCCCATGTTTGCAATGGCACGATAAAATTTCTCAACATGATTCTTTGAATTGCCGGCATCGATAGCTAACGAGTAGGTATCACCCAGCACGTAATACAAATAAGGCCGATCTGTTTCCTTTTCTCCCGGCAGGTAATACATCCGGCTAGATATCCTTTTAAGTTCCACACACATTCCTCCTCAGAATCGCTGTACCGAGCCGGTATTTGCCTACCAGGAAAAGGATAGCACAAGAAACATTCAGCCGTCAACAGACAAAGGCACCATTTTAAAGGCATTATACTTGCAGCATATTCATCCTTGCAATATAATTCAAGTTCTGCTAGAATCAGTTGAAATTTTAGAAAAGGAATCAAAACATGAACAAATTTGAAAACAATCTTACTGAAGGAAGTGTAGCCCGCGGATTAATCCGCTTTTCTCTACCCTTTTTGGCATCCAATATCATTCAATCACTTTACAATGTGGCGGATATGCTAATTGTTGGTAATTTCTGTGGCACGGCTAGCATGTCAGGTGTAAACATCGGCGGACAAGTAACATTTATCCTTACCAATTTAATTGTTGGGCTATGCACAGGCGGTACGGTGATGATTGCACAGTATTTTGGCAGCGGAAACCGAGATAAAATGAAGAAAACAGTTTCCACGCTGATTACCGGACTAATCATTGCTGCCTTTGTCATCACTCTATTAGCAATAGTCTTTAAGGATGATATGCTAAGGCTGATTAATACACCGCCTGAATCATTTCAAGAGGCGAGTAATTACTTATTCTGTACTGCGCTTGGTATTGTGTTTATCTTTGGCTACAACGCATTGAGTGCCATATTGCGCGGCATGGGGGATAGCAAGCGGCCGTTTGCTTTTGTGACGATTGCATGTGTTACCAACGTTGTGCTGGATATTATCCTGGTGGGGCCTTTGCATATGGGCGCTATGGGCGCGGCTATTGCAACGGTGGTTTCACAGGGGCTTTCTATGGTATTGTGCATTATCTATTTAAAAGGAAATCAGTTCATCTTTGATTTTAAATGGAGTTCGTTTGGGCTGGATAAGCAGCAGCTTGGCATGATTGTTAAGCTTGGCACGCCTGCAGCTGCGCAAAACAGCGTTGTCAGCTTATCCTTCTTGTTTATTACTGCATTGGTGAACACGATTGGCGGCGTTACCGCTTCGGCAGCTGTGGGTGTGGTAGGCAAGTTTAATGGTTTTGCCATTATGCCTGCCATTGCCATGAGCGCTGCTATTTCCACAATTGCCGCACAAAACATTGGTGCAGGCAAGTGGGATAGGGCACTAAAGTCTTGCAAGATTGGCATGGTAATTGCGTCAGCACTTAGCATTTCTATCTTTGTGCTGGCACAGACTTATCCGGAGGCGATACTGTCCCTGTTTGATAGAGATGCCAATATGATCGCCAATGGCGTGTCATACATGCGTTCCTTCAGTTTCGATTATCTCATTGTACCCTTTGTATTTTGCCTGAATGGATTATATACTGGCGCCGGACATACTGCATTCTCGCTCATCACTGGCGCCATTTCATCATTGATTTTGCGCATTCCCGCTTCCTATATCTTTGGCGTCGCATTGAATTGGGGGCTGCTGGGTGTTGGATTGGGTGCCCCTGTTGCTTCCTTTGGATCATTGCTGCTCGTTCTTGGCTTCTTTTTTACAGGCAAATGGAAGGTCAATGTTATGGATAAACATATCGTTGAATGAAATGGTATATTAATAAAAAGAGCCGTGCTTCTCGTAAATGCAGGAGCACGGCCAAATATTAATTGTCACTTGTTGTGCAAAAAGTTGTCTTGCTTTTGATAAACATCAAAAAGAGTTCGAAAAAAGAAAGTTATCTTAACTCCCGATAGATATCGATGATATCCCCTTCCGTATTGTCCTCTATAAAATTCAATACATGATCAATTATACTATCGGCAGCGCTTGTTTCGTTGACAACAAAGGCCAACCCTAAGACGATGTTTTGATGGGTATCCTGCTCCTCCACCTCTGCGATGGATACATTGAATTTGTTGCGCACCTTCGCGCATAGGCTCTTTACTGTCATGCGCTTCTCCTTGAGGGAGTGGACCCACGGCGCATAGATAGTGATTTTGGCTGTACCAATAATCATGCTACTTTCACCCCGGCAAATGATCCTTCTTATCAAATCCCATACCTATTTTGTTAACAGAACAACCGTTATGCAATCAATAATTCTTGAGCTTATGCCTATTATCCTTTCATCGGCAATGCGATATGCATAATAAAAAACGCAACTCACATTGAATAAACGCAACTTACCTCAAAAGAGTTGAATGGCTCAAGCGCATGTCCTATACTCCTCAAGACAACAGTTTGAAGGGGAGATTACTTATGTTGGGAATCATTACTTTGCTGATTGCACTTGGCACACAGATCGGAATTTTTGCTTTTCGGTTGGTGACGAAAAACCGTCAGACCAAGATGATGCACATGCTTCGCCTTGCAGCCTTCGGAATATTTTTATTGCTTACTTTAGCTGGTGTCTACTGGTGGGGGTTTCGTTGGATGGGCCTGTTTCTCTTGCTGATGATCCTTTCCATTTTCAGCATCGTGTATTTTATAAAAAAACCCAAAGCGGATAAGCCCTATAAGATATCAGGCGCTGTCTTCTCTTTCGTAAACGGATGCATACTCCTAACATTCTGCATTCTGCCAGGTATCATGTTTCCTCAGTTTCAGGAACTTGCTCCATCCGGCCCCTATACCATAAAAACCGAGAGCGTTACCTTTGTAGATACCTCTCGCCCAGAGACCTATTCCAAGATAGGAGAGAATAGAAAGCTGACCGTTCAGTTCTGGTACCCTGATGTTAAGAAGGATGATGATGCCTATCCGTTGGTTGTATTCTCCCATGGATCTTTCGGCTATCGCGGCAGCAACCTATCCACCTTCGAAAACTTGGCCAGCAATGGATACGTGGTTTGCAGTATTGACCACAGCTATCATGCCTTTTTCTCGAAGCATACGGATGGCAGCATCACGCTGGTTAATTTAGACTTTCTTAACGATGCAGTAAATATTACAAACAATGCGTATGATGAGCAGAAGACCTATGATCTGACACACGAATGGCTAAGCCTGCGTACTGCCGATATGCGTTTTATTCTTGGTGAAATTTTGCGAAATGCGAGCCTTGATAACCCGGAAGGCGTATACAGCCTTGTCGATACGGAAAAGATTGGACTTTTCGGCCATTCGCTTGGCGGCGCAGCTGCCGCCCAATTGGGAAGAGAACGCACAGACATTGATGCGGTAATCGTCATCGACGGCACCATGATTGGTGAGGAGATCGGGTTTGAAAACGGCCAAGCAGTGCTGACAGATGCACCCTACCCGGTTCCACTGCTCAACATGTATAATCAGGAGCATTATGATGATGCACAGCAGATGGGAACCGGTTATAACAATATAGCTGCAAGTAGAAATGCATTTGAGGCTTATGATATGCTGATTCGTGGCTCAGGCCACCTAAACTTTACCGATCTTCCTCTCTTTTCGCCGACATTGGCCCATATGCTTGGCACAGGCGAAGTAGATAGCCGATACTGCGTTGAGACAATGAACCAGGCTGCGTTGGAATTCTTTAACTACAAGCTAAAGGATGCTGCAGATCTGCAACTTAAGACAGAGTATTGATCGGGCAAAGAAAATCATTGAGTTAGATACGATCATGTTTGGGCGTGGATAGGATTCCTTATGGAAGTACCTCATCCACGCCTAACAATCTTATAATAGAATAAACTGCTTCTTGAAACGATGAGATTGATGGCGCTTCCAAAGTAAGCTATAATAAAAAGGTATATAAATTCAGCTTACGGCTTTATTTGGAAGGTGACGCTTTGAAAGTCTCAGTAAAACAGATCGGCAGGGACAGGGATGAACAGGTGATTGTCCATTGCTATGAAGTAAATGATGATGTCAAGACCATTGTAAGCTTTATCAAATCAACAGGAATCACCCTTCCCGGATACATTGAGGAACGGGCAAGCCAGATTTCCTTGCAGGATATTTATTTTGTGGAAGCGGTTGATAATAAAGTGTTTGCTTATACCGCGAAAAAGGTCTATGAGCTCAAGTGCAAACTGTATGAATTTGTTATGCTGTATGAGAATAGAAAGTTCTTTAGATGTTCCAAGTCTTTTGTTATCAATCTTATGAAAATTAATCATGTGCGCCCGATTTTAAATGGGCGGTTCTCTGCAACTTTATTTAATGGTGAGGAAGTCATCATTTCACGACAGTATGTGCCAGAGTTAAAAAAACGATTGTTAGGGGAAAGCGCATGAGTTTCAAGGCCTTTTTGAAAAAATGTATGATGCAATACTTTATCATAACCACTTGTGTAACGGCAGCGACTGCTATTCTTGGGTTGCTTATAGACCGGACAGCCAAGTTTGGATATGAGGGTTACTTTTCCCCCCTCATCTTTGGTTTCTTGGGCACTGCTCCCTCTCTTGTGATGTATTCACGTAAAGAGTTATCTTTCCGCCAAATGCTGTTACGCAAGATACTCCACTTTGTTTTGCTGGAGTCGACACTGATTCTATTTGGGGTCTGGAACGGGTTACTTCCCGGATTTAGCGACGCTTTATCGTTTGCTCTTACGGTATTTGTTGTCTATCTTGCGGTAAACCTGATAAGCTGGCGATTAGACCAAAAAGAAGCTGATGATATTAATAAGTCGCTTAAAATGATACAGGGAAGATAATCAATCGTCTCTGTAAGGATTCAGCTTCCGCTTACAATCATATAGTCTCCGTTTTTAAGCTGTATGACATTTGCTCTTAGCGCCCTGCCGATATCAATTAGCAGCTGTTGTTTTTCACCTTCATCCGGGATGCAAAGGCACAAAGGATCGCCGCCGATGATTTTATCTGGCTTATTTGTAATATATACCAAAATTTGCATATTGCCTTTCATACTACCTCCATATTATCCGGCCGACATAATGCGGCGGATTTTTCGGCTATTTTCAAGAATAGGCGTATTTTTGATAGCATGAATCATTTTGTCCACATCCCGTATAATGGGTACAATCGCAATGATGATGACGCCCTTCTGATAGCTTTTTCGTGTAAATTGAAAGCGCTTGACGCCGAGTGTTCTGCAGGCTTCAAAGAGCATTGCCTGCCTTTGTCCCAGGCTGTCCAGCGTTATACGGAACTCATCCGCCTTTGGGGTAACAACAACGGCTAAACCACCTTTCAAAAAAAGGTCTTTGCTCCGTCGGGTGCCAAGAACGCTGGTGACAAACATGTCATCCACATACAATTCCGAACCTTCGACGCGTATTTTACCTTCCTTTAGTGTGCAGATATCACCAACGGTTTTCCCCTTGGTAACACGCTTGATAAGGAGCGTGACGACAAGTCCGGCTGCGATGCCGGCGGGCACCCGTATAAGAAGCACTTCCTTGTTTAGAATGCTCATGCAAAGCACGGCGGTAACAGCGGTTACAAGAGAAATGTAGTGCCTGGCCTCATAGGTTTTGGAAATCCCATCAATATATGCGATTCCGCGTTTCGTATACCCTACATGATCCAATTTGGAAAGGCTTTCGCCTTCCAGCTTGCGAATGTCTCGGAAGTGCTGCGTGGCCAGTGCTAAAAAGGTAATGGCGGTAAAATCCTGCTCAATAAGAGCAGGAATGGCTACGGAGCCAAGGGCAGAGGCAATGAACCCTGTGACAAGATTATTGAATACACCATTCGGATATGTGGGCATTTGCCGGTAATCCACATACAGTGTGATCATTCTGGCGATCATCCCGGCTATAATGCCGGTGAGAATCATAACAACATATTCCTGACTTAGAATTTCCTTGCTTTCCAATAGATCCACCACGCTTTTTTTCAATGCAAAGACTATTTTTTCAAAAATGGGGGCAAATCATACGCCATATGATGTAAACAGCTTTTTGTAAAAAGCCGTGCTTTTTGAAGAAAGCAGATACCTTCTTCAAAAAGCACGGCAAATAACATATTCCGTTTTATAGGCAGCAAAATAATTGGTTATTGAAACAGAATCAAGTCAACATTTTTTACTCTGTCATTATAGCCCTTTTGACTTTAGAAGCTCTTTCATCATCCCAATAAGCAGGTGAATTTGAGGCTTTGAAAGCTGGGCGTCCGCGCCGACTTCCATGCATTTGAGGGCCATCTGCTCGGTAATCAGGGAAGAGAAGACGATCACCGGAAGCTTGGAAAGCGTCTTGCTCTCCTTCACCAACTTGGTCAGGCGCAGACCGTCCATTTGAGGCATTTCGATGTCGGTAATCAGGCAGCTGATCTGCTTTTCCACAGGCCCATTTTCTTCCTTCAGCGTTTGCAGGAAGTCCCAGGCGTCCTGGCCGTTGTCCTTGGTGATGACGTTTACATAGCCTGCTTTATGCAGTGCATCGGCAATCATCTTTCGCAGCACCATGGAATCCTCAGCTACCAGTATGCTGTGGGAGGTATCCTCTGTAATGGGAGGCTTGATGGCATCCGCCGCTGCCGCCACCGTGGTATGGGGGTTGATATCCGCCATGATTTTTTCAAAGTCCAAAATGGAGATCAGCTTGCCTTTTGTTTTAGCAACGCCTGTCACTACGCCGTCGTCGCCGCCGAAAATTGCAGAATTGGGTTTTTCAATTGCCTCCCAGGAAATCCAATGGATCTCCACCACCTCATGTACATGGAATGCGTAGCTTGTTTTGTTAAACTCGGTAATAATAAAGATGTCCCTGTCGGCATTTTCGGTATCGGGATGGTTTAAATAAGTTGCCAGATCAATTACTGTCAGCAGTTCATTCCTGTTGCTGAATACACCCTCGATGCCCGGCTGGGCATGGGGCATTGGCTGTACCTGCCGGTGCTGCAGCAGTTCCCTAACTTTGGCTACGTTAATGCCATAGCTGTTTCCGCCTACAAGAAATTCCAGAAGCCCAAATTTGTTTGTCCCACTTTCCAATAATATTTTGCTGTCATCAGGTTTCATCTTCCGCACCTCAATACTTTCTCAAGACAGATTTCATGTGAAATGCCGTCTTTATTAATCAAGCATCCTTCGCCGGATTGATAGTTAAACAGATTTCCTATTCCATATTTCGAAGACGAAGCGTCATTGTTTAGCGCTTTTCATGTCTTTACGAAGGTTTCCTTTCTTGAATGTATAAACATATGCTCCAGAGTGTGGGGACGGGGGTGCTTTAAGTCTTTTTCCATTCTGGCTAAGTTGTTATTGAAGAGGGAATAACATGGGGTGGGATAATGGAAGCATGAAATTACACCAATAAAAACAAATAGAAAAGCAAAAATCTTAATTCCCCCCTTGTCAAAAATGTAAATCCCATGATATAATTCTCTTTGTGACATACGGACGGTCCTCTGATTGGATAATTTTTGGCCAAGCATGAACGTCTATGAGGGAAGGAGGCACCAAAATGAGCGAAATCATCCGTTCTATTGAAAAAGCACAGCTCCGTACCGATCTGCCCCAGTTCAGCGTTGGCGATACCATCCGCGTGTGGGTTAAGGTTGTTGAGGGCAGCCGCGAGCGCCTGCAGGCCTTTGAAGGGACTGTTATGGCTAAGCGTAATGGCAGCATCCGGGAAACATTCACCGTTCGCCGCGTATCCTACGGCATTGGCGTGGAGCGTACATTCCCGTTGCATTCTCCTCGTGTAGACCGTATCGAAGTAATTCGCCGCGGTAAAGTGCGCCGTTCCAAGCTGTATTATCTTCGTGATTTGCAGGGCAAGGCCGCAAAAATCAAAGAAGCCAAGCGCGTGTAAGTCGCTTAAGGAACCCGGCAGCCGAAAGGCAGCCGGGTTCTTCCTTTATTAGGCAGGAAAAAGAAGTTGGGCTTCTCAAGATGTCTATCATGAGCAATATGCTAATATAGCACTTTATCAATCACACCAAGAAAAACCACGATGCTGCTTTGTATACTGAACAAAATCTAGCGCTAGTTCTGTTAGGTAAACATTCTTGTTGGCAGCAAGATGAAATCTCCAATAGAAGTCTACGTTTTCAAGCGGTATCGCAACAATATCCTTTGAGAAAAGGCTCATCCGCCCTGCATAAAATGAAACGGCGTAGCCACTTAAGCAAAGCTCTTCCATCAGGTGAGTTTCTGAAGCTCCCAGAAGTATGGAAGGCTTTACGCCGTGCTGAAGGCAGATGGTACGCAACGCGTCTTGTGAACCTGCATTTGTGTTCAGCGTAATGACCCGTTCTGATGCCAGTTCTTCTATGCGAATGGAATTCCTGCTTGCGAGGGGATGGCATTTACCAGCTATAACAAACAAACGATGGCTTTTTGAAAACAATGAATCGAATAGGGAGACGTCCAGCGGTTCCGGAAAAAAGCCCAACTGCAATTGATGGTCCAGGATAGACTGTGTACATTGCTCATCGGGAAAAGAGCGGATAGTGATTCTGGCTTTTGGATGCTCCGACAAGAATTTGCTAAGGAATAGTGGCGGAAGAACTTCGAACATACCGGTTGCGAAGCCTATATCCAACGTTTCTCTTTGGTTTTCTTTTACATCTGCAATTCTGCGCGTCATATATTCGTGCTGGTGTACATATGGGGAGGCGTACTTTTCCAGTTCCTGGCCATAGGGTGTCAGGCGGATGCCTGCAGTGGTGCGCAGGAAGAGAGGCACTTGCAGTTCAGCTTCCAGCTTAGACATCGCTTTGGACAAACCCTGCTGAGAGATATAGAGCTTCTCTGCCGCTGCGGAAAGGCTGCGCTCCTTACATACGGTAAGGAAATACCTCAATTCTTTTTGGTCCATCACATCATCTCCCTACAACTTTTGGTTGTACCAAGTTAATGAATAGCTGTTTTACAGCCAAGGGCTATTCAAGTATGATAATTCTATCACAAATTAGTCGCTAAGGCTATGTGAAGTAAAGGAGGAGAAAGAAATGAAGAAGTTTTTGGCGTATCTGCTGGGGCTTACGTTGCTTCTTGCCAGCGCTGCTGCGCTGGCTGATGTGACGGCAGGCAAATATGAGGCTGTCTCTCAAGGATTTGGCGGCGAAGTAAAGGTTAGCGTAACCGTAAACGATCAAGGCGTGATAGAGGATTTGGAGATTGAAGGCGCAACTGAAACCGAAAACATAGGTGCAGCGGCTATTCCCCAGTTGAAGGAGGCCATCCTGGCAGGCCAAACTGTGAAGGTGGATGCCATTACCGGTGCTACAATCACCAGCAAGGCTGTTTTGGATGCAGTGTCTATTGCATTGACTCAGGCAGGCATTGATGTATCTGCTATGGAAGCAGTAAAGGCTGCCGGTGAAGATGAGACATTGGATACCGAAATCGTTATTGTTGGCTGCGGCGGCTCGGGCATGACGGCTGCCTTGGCTGCTGCGGAAAAAGGTGCCAAAGTGGTGGTGGTCGAGCAGACTGCCTCATATGGCGGCACTGCGCTGATGGGCGCGGAAGGCTTCTTTGCGGTGGCCAGTGAGCAGCAGAAAAAGGCTGGCTATGACATGAGTGCCGATGAAATGTTCCAATTCTTTATGGACTATAACCATTACAATTCCTATGGGCCTCTGACTCGGGCGTGGCTTGACATGACTGCGAGTACCGTGGATTGGGTAGCGCAGTATGGAAACCCCGCGACCCTGATGGAAAACACACAGCTTGCCCATGCAGACCAGATCAAAACTTATCACAAGTTTGATGATAAAAAAGCCGGGTTTGCAGCATGGTATGATAACATGGTTAAGATGGGTGTAAACGTGATCTTCAACACTAAGATCACGGAGCTGATTCAGCAGGAAGACGGCAGCATAGCTGGAATCGTAGGGCAAAAGGCGGATGGCGGAAAGCTCACCGTCAACGCCAAGGCAGTTATTCTCTCCACCGGCGGATTTGGGGCCAATGCCGAAATGGTGGAAAAATACATTGGGCTTAAGACGGGTACCTACGACATCATGACTTATGGAACAACCGGCGAAGGAATTCAGATGGCAATGACCGCCGGAGCGGGAACTAACAATCTGGAATTGGGTGTATACCATGGTGCAATGCTGCCTGACGGCCTGAGCTTTGCTTTTGCGCCTGTGATGATGACCGCCGCTCCCATGTGGGTGGATAACGGCGGTGCCCGTTTTGTAAATGAAGAAGTGGTTTATGACTTTGCCTTGTGGGGCAACACTACCTTTGCGGTAGGCGGAAGTTACTGGGCTGTGGTGGACAGTGCTGCCATGGATAAGTTCGCCACGGAAGGCTGCCCCTTTGTGCATAGCTTTATGAAAACCATCCTGGTAGGCTCAAACCTCGACAAGAGTGTATTCCCGTCCGTGGTAAACGGTCCGGATTCCATTGCCGCAGATCCTGAAATTAAGAAGACCATGGATGACCTGGCAAACACGGTGGACTGGCTGGTGAAGGCCGATACCATCGAAGAACTTGCCCAGAAGATGGGTGTTCCCGCAGACAGGCTTACTGCCTCTGTTGCGACATATAATGAAGCTGTCAAAACAGGCAAAGACAATATGTATTTAAAAAATTCCAAATACTTGACCTACTCTATCGAAAAGGGTCCCTTCTATGCGCTTAAGCCTTTGGTGCTTTGTGAAGGTACTGCGGGCGGCATTAGCACCAATGAAAAACTGCAAGTGGTGCGTAAAGACTTCTCCCTTATTCCCAATCTTTATGCTACCGGCGCCAACGTGGGCATGATCTTTGACGAAAGCTACCCCACCATGGAAGGTGTGAACCTTTCTTTCGCAATTAACTCCGGCCGTATGGCGGGGTATAATGCGGCAGAAGCGATCGCGGATTGATGTTAACATAATATTATAAAGAAAAGAGCGTACCGACACTGATGAAAACATCAGCCTGGTACGCTCTTTTTTAAGTATATTGGCGATTCTTATGCGAAGGGATTTTCCGTTTTGTAAAGCATTCCCTTGGGCTGGTTAAATGCAATATCGTCCACACCCAAAAGCTTCAGGGTTTCATAAAGCACCTTTCCAACCTTGGCAAAAGCAACCGCGCCATGGTGGGGATAGCGCTTTTCAATCAGCACGTGGCGGTAAAAACGGGACATTTCTGGAATTGCAAAAACACCGATTCCGCCAAAGCTGCGGGTGGCAACCGGCAGCACATCCCCATGGGCAATATAGGCATGCAAGGACGTGTCCGCAGCGCTTTGCAGCCTGAAAAAGGTGATCTCGCCGGGGCGGATATCGCCTTCAAGGGTTCCGCGAGTTATATCCGGCTCTGTATCAGGCTCCAAGGAGCGCTTCATGATCAGCTGATATTTCATCTCACCCCGGGTGAGGTGACATAGAGGCGTATTTCCGCAATGGAATCCCATAAAGGTATCACTCAGTTTGTAGCTGTATTTCCCCGAAATTTCGCTGTCAAACAAATCCTGGGGAACGGTGTTGTTGATGTCAAGCAGCGTGGGGGGGAGCTCCGTGGCGCATGCGATCAGGTATTCTGAAAGGGCACCATATATGTCCACCTCGCAAGAGATAGGCATCAGGCGGCTTGTAAAACGGCTGTTTACATAGCAGGGAACAAACCCCATCTGAGTCTGGAAAGCAGGCCAGCACTTGTTTGCCATGGCCACATATTGGGATGCGCCTTTGTTTTGCTCTACCCAGTCCAGCAGCGTTACCTCGTATTGGGCTAGACGGGGCAGTACACCGGGCATCTTGTTGCCATCTCCCAATTCCTTGGCCATATCCGCTGCTACTTCAGGGATGCGCTTGTCGTCCTTGTGGGCATGGAAGGCGGCATACAGATCCAGCTCGCTGTTTTCCTGAATATTGACACCCAGGTCGAACAAAGCCTTGATTGGGGCATTACAGGCCAAGAAATCAAAAGGCCTGGGTCCGAAAGTGATGATCTTTAAGTTCTTCAGGCCGATCAGCATTCTTGCAATAGGCAAGAACTCCGCAACCATAGCAGCAACCTCGGCAGCAGTTCCCACTGGGTTTTCAGGAATATATGCCTTTACGCCTCTTAAGCCAAGATTGTAACTGGCATTAAGCATGCCGCAATAGGCATCACCCCGGTCAGATGCCAAACCATCCACACTTTCCTCAGCAGCGGCGGCAAACATCACCGGACCATCAAATTTTTGTGCCAGCAGCGTTTCCGGGCCTTCCGGGCCAAAATTGCCAAGATACACCACCAAGGCATTGCAGCCTTGATCAGAAAGTTCTTTGAGCGCTTTGACGGTATCATTCTCATTTTCGATGATGGTTGAAATTTCAACCATCTGGCCACCAGCCTTGGTGTAAGCCTTAGCCAGTGCGTCCCTGCGGCGTCTGGACAAATCAATGGGGAAGCAATCACGGCTTACGGCAACCAGGCCCAGTTTGATTTTAGGAATATTCATGCTGTGTTCCTCCTTCAAAAATGTAATTATCTTTGGCCATAATAGGCATTTTTCCCGTGCTTTCGTAAATAGTGTTTTTCGCTGATGTGCTCGAGGCAAGGTTCACCTGTTGGATTGATCTGCCGGGCGGCGCTGGCTATGGCTGCCACTTCCTCCAGTATGATAGCATTTTCCACGGCTTTTTCCGGAGTTTTGCCCCAGGTGAAGGGGCCATGGTAATGCAACAGTATAGCTGGCATTTCCAACCTCGGGATATCCTTCATGGTTTCTACGATCAGGTTTCCCGTTTCGCCTTCGTAATCCCGGGCGACTTCTTCGGCCGTCAGGGGGCGGGCACAGGGGATGGTCCCGTGGAAGCTGTCCGCATGGGTGGTGCCCATGCAGGGAATACCAAGACCGGCTTGGGCCCAGGCGGTAGCCATACGGCTGTGCGTATGGGTAATACCCCCGATTTCCGGAAAGGACCGGTACAAAACCAGGTGGGTGGGAGTGTCGCTGGAGGGCTTCATAGCGCTGTCAACGGCTTTTCCGTTGCTTAGGCGCACCAGCACAATATCTTCAGGTTTCATTTCAGTATAGCTCACACCGCTGGGCTTGATGGCTACAAGGCCTGCTTCCCTATCGATTCCGCTGACGTTGCCCCATGTCAAAACTACCAATCCACTTTTCCACAAGGAAATGTTGGCGTCAAATACTTGTTTTTTTAACAGTTCGAGCACCATGAAAACCACCTTTCCTGCATGTTTGGACTTTGCTTTTGTACAGATACAACAATACATCACGACTGGAGAATACGCTTTGCAGGAATAACAAGTTTCCAATTTAAAGGCTGTGTGACCAATATAGATTATACTGACATCTATTGTTTTTCACAAGGCAGAATTTAACATGTAAACAAGAAAAACAATTTTATCGCGCCGATTACACAGTGTCACATCATGGGGAGGGTGGATTTTTGTCTTTCAAGGCTTTACCTGCTCTTCTGGGCAGCGGCAATCTGCTCAAGAACCTCCTTGCTGGGCGTCATCGGAGGCATGCTTGGCAGGGCAATATAGTACCCCTGCAAATAGTCTACACCGTGACGGATGAGCGTCGTCATTTCTTCCTGGGTTTCTACACCCTCCGCGACCACTTGAATACCTCGGGCGCGACAAGAAGTAACCAGGCCGTCCAGCAGCTTCTGGTGGCCAAGATTCGTATCAATTTTTCGTGTCATGGACATTCCGATCTTTACCAGATGGGGGCTTAAGGCTGAAAGCAGCACTTCACTATTGTCGTTCATACCGTAATCATCAATGGCTACCAAGGCATTCCAACGGCTTGCTGTATGGAATTTCTCTTGTAAATAGCTTTCGCTGGATGGGTCACCTTGGGTGATCTCCAATACCACCTGATCCAAATGAGAACTGAATTGTCGTTCAAAAGCAGCCATATCGGCGGTTGAAAGATTGCAGCTGGATATGGAGTTGATAAACACACGGGTGTCCGGAGAAATGGTGTCATTCTCCAGGCACTTGACAAAGGTCTGCATTGCACCAAACCAGGTTAGACGCTCTACCCGACACAGCTGTGATTGTGAACTGGCAACCCGCAGCACGTCCCGGGGACTTGAAAAATCATGTCCGCGGGGCCGCATCAGCATTTCATAGCCATAAATCTGCCCTGTTTTTGCACAAAGGATAGGCTGCATGGCATAGTCAATCAAAGCTTGGTCAATCAGGCTGTTAAATGCCTCCTGCCCATTTAGCATAAGCGCGTTATTTTCATACAAAAGTCTGTTAAATTCCTGCAATTCGCCCTTGTGGGAGTGCTTTACCTGATACATGGCAAAATCAGCATATCTCATCAGGTCTTCCAATAGGATGGCATCGGTGGGATACCAAGTCATACCGCAAGAAGCCCGAAGCCGATACAAATCACCGGTGGGCAAAAGAATAGTCGTGCGGCGTATCTCCTGGCAAATTTGTGATACAATTTCCCGGGCAGATTCTTTGCTGTTAAGGCCATAGATAAGGGCATAGAATTCATCGCCCGATCGCCTGGCAGTGATGCATTGCTGGTGTTCAAATGCGCGCAAACACTGAGAAAACGCCTGGATGTAATCGTCGCCCACGTTATGCCCGTAAGTATCGTTGATAAATTTTAGGTTATCCATGTCCCACATGGCCAGGGCGGCTATCTTCATTTTGTCAGGGCATTGCAATAGACGCTGAGCATGTTCCTGAAAACCGCGGCGGTTATATAGATTGGTAAGCAAGTCATAATCCCGTTCATAGGCCAACTGATGCTTTTGCAGCATTTCTTGGGTTACATCCATGACCGTGCCCAGAATTTCGCCTTCCTCCTCAACCGTATGAATCTGCAGCCATGTGTTTTCGGAAGCAGAAGGAAGCTTGTAGATATTATTTTCTCCTTCCTCCCGATGAAGCACAAGCTGCTCCATGTGATGGTAAAATTCCTCTGCATCCAGGTAGCAGTATTCTTTCCCACATGAGCCCCAGCCCGTCAGTTCCATTAAAAAGCGGCTGCAAAAGACTACCTTTGCTTCTTTTACATGTTCAAACACACCAATCCGGGCATTGGTCATGGCTAGTATTTTGGATATTTTGGAGGCGGATTCTGCGACAGCACAGGATAAGTCTTCAATGGATGTCGTCAGTTGATCAATCTCCGCGATATCCAGCTTTTGCAGAGAAATGGCCCGCTCCGGATTACTTTTCTTTAATTGCGTGACTAACGTAATGATTGGCTTAGTAACCTTCCGGCTGATAACAGTGGCGCCCAGTAGTCCCAACACCATTGCCATAGCCATTGCCCAGAAGATAAGGCTGCGTACCTGGTGGGGAAAAGCTAAAAGCACGTCTTCATTTACTGCGCCGATGAGAACCCACTGCTCCTGCTTATGAGCACTATTCGCACTATATAAGTTCAGATTTTTTATGCTGCCCAGAAGGGATGAACCGCTTCCGGGAATCTCCAGACGAACCACATTGTCATATACAACATCCGTTTTTATCAGTTCGCTCGTCTGCTCCAAAAGGCTGCGATAACTGACGCCGCTGGAGGCAACAACGTTAATGTGCTTGCCTCCATCCTGGGTAGTTCCCAAGATGTATGTGCCGCTTTTATCCGGATACAATTCGTTATAATCCAAATAGGATAACAGGTAACTTTGCGTAAGATCGATCCCAAGAACGCCGAAGACCGCGCCATCCGGTGCGATAAGGGGAACAGAATAAGTTAAGACTTGGCCGTCATCGCCGCTGAGTGAAAAAAAACGACTCCAATAACCGTAGAGCTTGCTGTTCAAGGTTTTGCCCGCAAGCGCAGCTCGGTAGGGTTTAGAAAAGAATTGCTCATTATCAGACTGCTCGTCTTTAGAAAAATAGAAGCCTGCCCGCCACCTGCTATCTAAGGGTATATCAAGTGATTTGGATATGGAAGCTGGGCCGCGCTCTATGAGAAGATCTGAATCGCTGGAGTTGATGATAGGAGAATTATCTGGATCGAGATCTCGAACGTAAAAACCAGTGCGATATTGCCATGCGTTCTGGTTGAGCATACCAGGCCCATCCAAAATGAGAAAAGCGCCTGTTACGGCATTACGGCGAAGCAGCAGTATAATATCCTCAGCAACAGCTTTCGTGATTTTCATATCCAGGGTGGGATCTTTTTTGATGTCGGACCAAGCAGCATCGTTTTGTTCTAGAATGCTTTCTACCTGGGAGATGATGGCATACTCAGCAAATTGGAACGAACTCCAGCGACGAACCATCTCATCTTCCAAATCGCTGGCCTCATGCACTACTCGCTCGGTTAATGTATTGTATGCATTTTCATCAATTTTTGAAATAACACCCAGCCCAAAGAATAAGGCACCAAAAAGAATCGCTTGCAAAAGCACAACCAGCGTTATCTGGAATAGAAGCTTGCGGAATATAGTCTTGGGCCTTTTTTTGATGAGCGATGCCATGCCCTTTCCTCCCTATTCCGCTGTTGTGCCGGAATGCGTGTCCATATCGGATGCCTCAAGTATTGAATTAAGTTGTGATTGAAGTGCTGAAAACCAGTTTTCAAAATTTGCGTCTGCATCAAAGGCCCTAACTGCATCTTCCCTTGTAGCACCATGCGTCATGAGCTCCAACATGCTTTTACGGTCATCTTCCGCTTTTTGCTGGAGACTGGTTTCCAGAATGATGCGGATTTCATTACCGCCTTCAAAAGGATGGGGTGTGTATAGGGCATAACTCTGCGTGGTTTCAATGCCGATTTCTAGAACCTTTTGTACAAGCGGATTCGCTTGTATATTCAAGCTTTGCAGATGGGAAGAAATAGCCTGGGCATCTTGTGCATCTTTTTTGACTGGCAAGTACCCGGATGTGGCTGAAAAGGTGATATTTTGCTCTTGACTGGCAAACCATTTCAAAAACGTTACGGCTGCGTTTTCCGTTTCTTGATCTGATTTAAGTACAGCCATTCCGGCACCTTGCTGCACTGCATACGGGCTTGTCCCTTCGAAATTAGGTACCGGATAAACGTTCCCCTCGATTGAATAGGAAGTGCCATTATCAAGCGTGACCTCATTTGGAAAATACGCAGCGCCGGAAGTGGAACCTACCAGAGCGATTAAATCGCCGGTCTTGACATCGTCTGAACGGAAACGTCCATAGGAGGCGTAGTAGCCATTTAGATAGGGAACATAATATACGTTCCATAAGCGGCGCATCGCAACCGGATCCATCGTCAAAACTGCTTTTCCGTCTTTTATTGAGAACATTTCTCCGCTTAGCTGCATATGGCCTACCAACAGATAATTGGCCATAGCGTCACGGCCAAAGAATGCCTTGCCATCGTCAAGCGCTGGCGTCTGGCTATCAGTCCAATCGTAATACATATGAGAAATCTTCGCAATGCCTTCCCAGGTAGCAAAATCCGCATCGCTTGCACCGGTGGCCTTGGAGAAGGGAAGAAAGTCTGTTGAATTGAGCAGAAAAACCTCTGTTGCCTTGGCAACGGGAAAGATATATAGGCTGCCATCCTCTTGAAAGTCACCCTCCGCAAGGTAGGCATCCACATATTCTGTTTTTTCAACATCGGTAAGATATTTACCGATGTCGGCGACAAGGTTTTGCTGCTGGAATTGGTATACCGTGTCTGAATAGGCTGCAAACACATCAGGCATATCCTGTGTGCTTACATCTTGTTGAAGACTTGCCAGAACTTTTTGGCTCAGCTCGTTGATCGAGCCTTGATTGACTGCTTCTACGACAATGTTATTTTGGGTTCCAACCGTTTCATTAAAACTGGTCACAAGCTGATCCAGTTGTTGCTTTTGTATACCGTTATAATAATGCCAAATCGTTACATTTACGGGAAATTTTTTATCAGAAAAGACAGGCGTCGATTTGCAGCTGGCGATGCCAAGGCATATAGTCAAGGATACGCTGCATAACAATAACTTTTTGGCGCCAGTCTTCATCTATAGGCTCCTTTTGCAAGATTTTGTCATTGGAAACTGTTTACATAAATACTCCGCCTACGTTTTTCTTACTCATATGAAGAAGATTATATCAGTCAGTTCCTTAAAATACAAGTCTGATTAGCAAAAAGAACCAGAAAAAGCTACGATATTCCCTAATATTTTCTGCACATTTTCTTTAATATTTAATAAACAAATTGTTAATTATACATGTACCATGCATGTCGCAATAAATGCCAATACTTGCGAAAGAAAAACATATACCAAAACCGGAGCTTATGCTGACACTTAATTAGCAAAAATGGTAAAAAAGCAGTCGCATTGCTCCGGTTCTTTTATAGCATGCCAAAATCAGTCTACGTTGTAATCGGCACTTGCTGAACGCTCCATCACTGCATGCATATGGGCTTGTACAGGTAAATGCACCGGATGGGTTCGATAACGCTCCAGGGACTCCATAGAGTCAAATAATTCATTCAGACAAATGTCACAAGATCGTGGGCTATGCACTGCGTCAGGGGCAGCTTCCAAAGAAAGCATACCTTCAATTTTGCCTGTCATACTTTTAAGAATAATGCAGGTTTCTTCCAAAGCGGCGGGGGAATTATCCTTGAGCCAAAATAGAACGATGTGCCGTACCATATAAATTCTCCTTTAATTTTAATCATTGAGGAAGTCTTATGCTCTATTCATCAAAACGGCGTTAAACTCCTCGCCGGTGATGGTCTCCCGCTCCAATAAATATTTTGCCAACTCATGAAGCTTGTCTATGTTATCCTTAAGCAATTGATTTGCCTTGGCATAGGCGCTTTTGATAATCCCCATTACTTCAGCATCAACTTTGGTAGCCGTCTCGGGGGAACAGGCTAAAGATGCATCACCGCCAAGATATTGGTTTTGTATAACCTCCAGAGCTGTCATGCCAAATTCTTCACTCATGCCAAGTCTGGTGACCATCGTGCGTGCCAGTTTTGTAGCCTGCTCAATATCATTGGCCGCACCAGAGGTAATCGAACCGAACACGATTTCCTCTGCTGCCCGGCCGGCAGTGAGGGTAGCAATTTTACTAAGCAGGTCCTCCCTGCTCATAAGAAAACGTTCGCTATCCTCTACCTGCATGGTATAACCTAAAGCACCGGAAGTGCGTGGGACAATGGTGATCTTATGGATGGGCGGGCAATTTTTCTGCATGGAAGCTACCAATGCATGGCCTATCTCATGATAAGAAACAATCAGCTTTTCCTGCGCAGAAATTACCGCTCCTTTGCGCTGATACCCGGCAATGATGGTTTCGACCGATTCATCCAAATCACTTTGCTGTACGGTCGAGCGCTTTCCTTTCACGGCCAAAAGCGCCGCTTCGTTGATGATATTGGCCAACTCAGCGCCGGATGCGCCGGATGTTGCCAAAGCAATCGCCCGAAAATCGATGTTCCTATCCATTTTAACCTTTTTGGCGTGTACCTTTAGAATGGCTTCTCTGCCGGCCAAATCCGGAAGTTCAACAGGGATTCTCCGGTCAAAGCGGCCGGGACGAAGCAACGCCTTGTCCAATGTATCAGGACGGTTGCTGGCAGCTAGAATCACCACACCTTTGCTGCTGTCAAAGCCGTCCATTTCTGTTAAAAGCTGGTTGAGGGTCTGCTCCCGCTCGTCATTTCCGCCAATGCCCAAGCCGCTGTCCCTACGTTTGCCGATGGTGTCGATTTCATCGATAAATACAATGCACGGTGCCTTTTCCTGAGCCTGCTTGAACAGATCCCTTACTCTGGCCGCGCCCATGCCAACAAACATTTCAACAAACTCGGATCCTGAAATGGAAAAAAAAGGAACTTTGGCTTCGCCGGCGACAGCCTGAGCCAGCAGCGTTTTTCCTGTACCCGGAGGGCCAACCAAAAGAGCTCCTTTGGGAAGCCTTGCGCCAATTTCTTTGTACTTGTCCGGGTTATGCAGAAAATCAACAATTTCAGTGAGCGCGGCCTTCGCCTCATCCTGGCCTGCCACATCCTCAAAAGATTTGCCGGTTTGCGCAGCCACGTAGACTTTTGCGTTACTCTTGCCAAAGGACATGGCCCCTGCGCCGCCCATCCGCTTTTGCAGATTTCGCATCAAAAACTGTCCCAGTACAAAGAATATACCAAGTGGAATGATCCAGGACAGCAAAAACTCTATAAGCGGCGAATTCTCTTTTGGTATTACCCGGCTGAATGTGACGCCTGCATCCCGCATCCTGTCTACCAGGGAGGGATCGTCCAACCGGCCGGTAACATAAATATTGGAATCGCTTGCATCGGAGGGGGTAAAACTGATGGATGTATCCTCCAATTGCGCTTTGCTGATTTTTCCGCTTTCCAGCATCTCCAAAAACTGATCGTAACTGACTTCTTTTACGCTGATGGCAGATAGCGAGGGAAAAACAAGTGCGTTAAACAAAATCAGGACCAGCATGGCAATAAGATAATAAAATAAGAGCGACTTTCGCGGGGGCTGTATTTCTTGTTTCATAGCTAACCTCCTCAGGGAATTCCGGTGAAAAAGCAAACAGGTGCATTGACACCAATTTGTTGCTACATTATAATGCATCATGGACCTAATTACAATGTTAAGCGACTAAAACATACACATGAAACGAGGAAACCAACATGGCTCATGCTGAAATGGCACAAAGTGCCGTGGAGGAGCTGCTTTTTTTTGCCGGTGCCAAGGGGTTGGTAGAGGCGGAGGACATCCCTTTCGCCCGCAATCTTTTACTGGATTGCATGGGGTTGTGCAAACCGAGCGATCCGATTGAACTTGACTATGTGCCGGAAACTGCAACTCCTATATTAGAAAAGCTCCTTCAGGCGGCAATAGAAGCCGGCTTGCTTGAAGACACCCAATCAGGCAGAGAAAATTTTTCCGCCCGGCTGATGAGTTGTATAACACCTGCACCGGCTATCATCCGCAGAGAATTTGCAAAGCGTTATGAACATCAAAGCCCTCAAGCTGCGACAAAATGGTTTTATGAATTGTGCCGCAATTGCGATTATATCAGGGTCGACCAGATTCAAAAAAACATCCGCTACTTCGGGGACACACCTTGCGGGCAGTTGGAAATCACCATCAATCTGTCCAAACCTGAAAAAGACCCAAGGGAGATTGCTAAACTTAAAAACGCGCCCAAAACAGGGTATCCCAAATGTATGTTGTGCGTGGAAAACAGCGGATATGCAGGCCGCATGGACTATCCTGCCAGACAGAATCACCGGATTGTTCCTCTTACCTTAGGTGGAAAAACGTGGCATTTGCAGTATTCTCCCTATTTGTACTATCCTGAGCATTGTATCGCACTAAATGAAAAACATGTGCCTATGGCTTTGAATCGTGGCGCATTTCAACGGCTTTTCGACTTTGTGGACCAGTTTCCACATTATTTTATCGGCTCAAATGCGGATCTGCCCATCGTTGGCGGATCCATCCTCAACCACGATCATTTCCAAGGCGGTTGTCATGTATTTCCCATGGAGCGATCGCAGGTGCGCTGCCGCCTCGCTTCGCCTGCGCGGGATGTGGAAGCATATATCCTGAACTGGCCTATGACCGCACTTGTGCTGAGCGGCAAGGACAGGGAAAAGCTGACAGACCTTGCGGATGGGCTGCTGTCAGCTTGGCGGGTATACAGCGATGAAAAGCGGGACATTTTGTGCAGTACTACGGAATTGCATAATACAATTACACCAATTTTGCGCAAAGAGGGGGAAGCATACCGGTTGACCCTGGTGCTTCGTAATAACAGGACGACGCCTGCGCATCCTTTGGGAATCTTTCACCCTCATGCCGAGCTGCATCATATCAAAAAAGAAAACATCGGGCTGATCGAAGTCATGGGGTTATTTATCCTTCCGGGCCGACTGAAGGAGGAATTGGAATCTTTGTCGCTATACCTGACTGGGCAAAAGCCGCTTGTTTGCCCGAAAGATGATGACCCAGCCTGCAAGCACTTCCCGTGGCTTGTTAAAATAGCAAACAAAGTCGGCACCCATTTAACACATGACCGGGCTGTGACTGTATTGAGAGAAGAAATCGCAATGGTCTGCTATCAGGTGCTTGAGGACGCAGGCGTCTATAAGCAAACTGAGGACGGTCTGCTTGGTGTCCTGCAGTTTCTGACATCCTGCGGCTATGAGCAGATTTGACAAGCGCAAAGATATAAATTCCAAGCGTCCCAAGCATAATGAATGGCATGCATTAAGAAAAATGCATGTGGCAGGAGGGCTTATATGCCATTGAAACCCATGTTGTCCCGGGCTCCTTTAAGCGATGCCAGCTTTGCTCCGCTCCCATATACAGCCGTTTTGCCCAAGGGCAGGCTATTAAAACAATTGGCAGCATGCATTCATTGGGCTGCCCGCTTGCCTTTGGAAGAAAAAATGCCGGACTGCTTGATCGCTCTTGCCTTTCTCTGCGAAGACGAGGAGCTTTTAAGCCGCGCCAAGGCATGGGTTGAAAGGATGGTCTCATCGCAGCGAGAGGATGGTTCTTTTGGCGATGCCCAAAAACTTGATTTGCAAGTTCATGCCATTCAGGGGCTAATATCCTATTATGAAACAGTGCCTGAAAAAGAGGTATTGCTATTTTTGTTGCGGTATTTCCAACATGTCTATCGCCAGGCGGAAGCTCTATTTGGCGGCGGGAAAAATGCCATACTGGTTGGGGAATATGCTTCCTTTGCCTTAGCACTTTATGAAAGAACAGGCAAAGCATTTTTGCTGCATCTTATGGAAAAGCTTCGGGCGTATGGGCCGGATTGGACAGGCTTTTTTCATACTTTTCCAATTTCACGGCCATTTAGCAAACATATCTCCCGCCAGGAATTGGAACAGGGTCTGCATTCCTCCCAAACAGAAACAAAGAACTATTACGAAAGGCAGCAGTTTTTTGGAAACGGGATTGCTTTGGCAGCAGGACTAAAAACCCCTGCGCTTTTTGCACGCTTTTCAGGTAACATCAAGGAAAAGGAAGCGGGCAGGCTTGGCCTCCAAAGGGTGATGCGCCACCATGGGCTGGCAAACGGCATGTTCACAGCAGATGAATTTCTTCAGGGAGGAGATCCTTCCCGGGGTATTGACAGCAGAGCGATAACACAGATGATTGCTTCGCTGGAAAGCTTAGTATGCCTTCAGGGTTATGCAGCATTTGCTGATGCATGGGAGAAAATTGCTCTCAATGCGTTGCCTGCCATCATGGGGAAAACAGGCACTCGGCCCATGCAACGGCTAAATCAACCTTATACAATGGAAGAAAAGGTACATTCAGATGAGACGGATGAATATGCCGCCGCAAGTTATCTTCGGGGCCTTACAAAGTATTCTTCCCGGCTTTGGATGGCGGCACCCAAGGATGGGCTGGCGATATTGAGCTACATGCCGGCTACAGTGCGCTGGCGGATTGGCGGTAGCTTGGCAACGCTTGAGGTAACTGGAAATTACCCTTACGAAGAGGAAATTGCCATAAGCCTGCGCATCAAAAAGCCCGCCTCTTTTCCACTGCATCTGCGGATTCCAGCTTGGGCAAAAGATGCCTGTGTGCGTATAAACGACGAAGGCGGAGAAAGCCCGGAGCCGGGGAGCTTCTTTATTATAGACCGTACCTGGCAAAACGGCGACACCATATTCCTCTCCCTGCCAATGGAACCCCGGCTGACCGTGTGGCATCACCAAAGCATGGCTGTGGAATATGGCCCCTTGGTCATGGCGCTGCCGATTTCTTCCGAAGAACCGCTTTGGAACGCCGCGATTGTTCCGGAGGAACCAATTATCCCCTCATTAGAGGGTAAAGAAAACGGGATCGCCATTTCTATAGGAGCAAGGCGTGTGCTTGGATGGACGAAAAAAGATGGTTTGCCTGCGTCTCCATCGGTGCTGCCTAAAACACAGGAAGAAACGCTTCGCTTAACCCTTGTGCCTTACGGCGATACCGAAAACCGAATGACACAGCTTCCACAGGCGGGTTCGGTTGATAAAGCGGATAGTCCGCTGGAGGAATAACATGGGTGTTCCCTCCATACGACTGGCACCCATGGCCGGCATCACCGATTGGCCTTTCCGTCTTCTCTGCTTCGAAAAAGGGTGCGATATCGCTTATACGGAAATGATCAGCGCTATGGGATATTTGTGTGCACCTCCAGGGAATGTAGCCAGCTTGAATCTGCAAAAAACTCACCCCCAGGAAGGGCCGGTAATCGTGCAGATCTTTGGCAAGGAGCCAGATCTGATGGGCCAGGCTGCCGGGCTTTTAGAACAAACCGGCAGGTATTGCGGCGTGGATATCAATATGGGCTGCCCAGCCCACAAAGTGACCGGATCCGGGGAAGGCAGCGGTTTGATGCGTCAGCCTTTGCTGGCAGGAAAAATCATGGAAACAGTTCGAAAAAATGTATATCTTCCTGTTACCGTGAAAATGCGGCTTGGTTGGAATGACCAAAGTATTAACGTTATGGAACTGAGTCATATTGCACAGGAATCCGGCTTGGATGGTGTAACGGTTCATGGACGCACCCGCGAGCAGCAATATAGCGGCAAGGCGGATTGGGATCAAATCGCCAAAGTGAAACAGTCACTGAAAATCCCCGTTTATGGCAATGGCGATATATTTCAATCTCAGGATGCTATGCATATGCTGGCCTATACAAAATGCGATGGTATTCTGATTGGCCGGGGCGCTATGGGCAATCCCTGGATTTTTGAACAGGTAAAGTGTAGTTTGAACGGCCAGGAAGCCATTCTTCCTTCCGTGGCAGAACGTGTTGAAACCGCGCTGCGTCACGCCAGAATGATGGTAGAGTGGAAAGGTGAAACCTTTGCCGTGCCGGAAATGCGCAAACATATTTCCTGGTATATCCATGGCTTGAGAGGGGCGGCGCAAATGCGGTCGCAAGCCAATAAAGCCAAAACGATGGAAGAACTTACGCAAGCATTGTTATCATGGGCAAGCACGGAAGGTGAAGTGGAAGAAATGACCACAAGAAATGCAGGGTTTACCAAAGAAAATCCGTTAGATTCACAGACACAAGAAAATTAGGAGCGACTGGCGGATGAAATATCATACCTTTGCGGCGAAATTCCTTTGCGTGACGATGGCGGTTTGTTTGATCCTTTCAACGGCATCAGCACAAGCCGGCGATTCCTTCTCCCCACTTTTAGAGGAATTCTATCTTGGGTTTCAAACGGGAAAATCCATTAGATTGACTTTATCGGCTGCACTGAACGCATGGGTTCCGTATGGCGAAGCTACAATACAAGCCATGAACCAGATCTTAAGTGATTGTAACGTTGAGATGGCATATCAAAGCGCAGCGGACGGGGAGAAGATTCAATCGCAGCTGAACGTTGGAGATAAAACGGCATTTTCTATCACACAAAAAAATGCTCCCCAATATTTTTTGGCCCAAACCTCCCTTTTTCCGCAAAAAACATTGGTAAGCGCAAAATCCTCCCCGCTTTGGCCTTTGTTTCAGGAGGAAATACCGATATCTTTCGAGAATTATCAGCCTAACCTCGATTTACTGGCCGAACTGATTCCTGTGGCATTACAGTCCCTTGAAAGTTTTGCTCAGGATAAGAAGATCTCATACAAAATCGCATCGGTCGGTACGGCTAAAAAGGCTATCGTGTATACGGTTCCTGTGGAATCCGGCGAATTGCTTCGGGATACGCTGCTTCTTTTGACAACAGAGCTTCCTTGGCCGGAAATCCCTTCCCTTTTGCTGACTATGGCGCTGAAAAGTACTGCGGTCGTTACGCTTTATCAGTCGGCGGACGGAGTGAATATGGGCCTTTCCATCAAAGGTGATATGAGCTTTGAAAATGCCGCGGAGCGTGAGGTAAACCTGTTATGGGGATTTTCAAATTCGGATGCAAAGCGTATTCATACCCTTAGTGTAAAGTCCCCGGCTGTTGAGGGAAGCGATGCCTATACCTTAAACGGAAAACTTACAAAAACAATAACCAAGGGTAAGAATACGCTTGAAGCCGAATTGGACATTACTGAAAAAAGAAGCAAAGTTACCACAAACACGCTATGGACCGGCAAAGCCGTCTGCTCCTTTGAAAAAGAGAGTCAGCATATAACCGGCGATATCAGAAAAACCGTCAAGCAAGGGGAAACTTCTTCTGAATTGTCAATTACGCCTGACATAAGCTTAGTCTCGTCTGGGGATTCGGTATCCTGTCAGGGGAGCATGGGTATCTTGTGGACAAAAAATAAAGATGTTCAAGGGGACATTGTCCTTTCCATATCAGCAGGCGACGGAGGAGAAATTTCCTGGGATGATCCTTCCGAAATGATAGACGTGGACATCATGGGGGAAGCTCAATTGGCCGAACTGCAATCAGAAGCCAGAAATAATGCAGCTCGGAGCACCATAGAAGCGTTGCTGGCACTACCTAAAGAACAGCTTACTTTGTTTTCTGAAGGGATTTCACAAGAGGTTTGGACGAATATTACAAAATCATCCTATCAGGTTGAGGAATGACCGGGAGGTAATTCTGGATGAAAAAGCAATGGATTGCGCTGTTGGTGACTTTACTCATGCTCCTGTCCATGGTGAATGTTGGCGCTGAAGGAGAGTATACCCTTCTTGAAAAAGGGCAGAAGCAGCTGGATGCCGGTTCCGGCATGAAGGGCACCATTACCTTGGCAGGGCTCAACAATTCACCTCTGCTGCCAGGGATGGGAGCTTTATCAATTGATGTCCAATATATCGATCAGAAGGAAAAGGCGCAATTGCAGCTTGCATTATCCAGCGCAGCCTCCGCTCTTTTGCAGGCAAACCTGTACCGGCAGAATGAAACGCTGGCTGCAAAAGTCAGCCTGCTGCCAGACCGTTTGATTACACTGCCGGATGGCTTACAAGCCTTTTTGGATATTGTTTTAGGCAACACAGGGGAAGCAAGGCAAACTTCCTGGTATACAGCTGCAGCGGCTTTCCTTTTTGAGGGGGATGAGGCTTGGCAGCAGAAGGCCGAAGCAGTGATTGCGCCCTACCTTACCAAGGTTGAGCTATGGATGCAAGGGTACGCAAACCAGCCTGTTTTGGGAAAAGATGCATCTGGTCAGTCTGTGATGCAGATCAGCTATCGAATTCCGGGAGCATCTGTAAAGGCAGAATTGAAGCAGTTACTGATGGATCTGCTTGGGGATGAGGCATTTTTATCGATTTTGAAAGAAAAGATCGATGTAGAACAAGCAAACCTTTATTTAAATCCAGCGTTGCAGGCGTATTATTTCCAGGCGGTAGATAATCTTCCTCTCACGGAGGAGGTTCATGTGCAGCGAAGCGTATCCACCATGGGGGAACCGCTTGATTTGTTCGTATCGTTGCCTCTACCCAGCGAGCTTTGGGGGCTGAAGAATATCGCTTTTTTCATGTCCTCCAAAGAGTCTGAGGATGCGCAGCAATGGACCGTGAAAACACTAGATGGGACCTGGACGTTGGAAACCCAGGCTTCAAAGACGGTTGATACGGCGGATGCTCAAACCTTTGCCGGCATCATACGCTATCTTCCTGAGGAAATGCCCAATTGGAAGGTTGGAGATGCTACGCTTCAATATACGGATAAGGCTTTATCTGTGTCTTACCAGGCAACTCTGACAAAAAGCATGTCTGTTGATGCAGACAATAAAACCAATGAGACTTACAAAACGGAGTTGGTTCTACAGCCTGACTGGAGCCATTTGGAAGGTGATGTAACAGACGCGATCAAGGCTCAATACGCGGTTACAGCTCCAGTTAAGCTTTCCGCTCAGATGCTTTTAAAAAGCGGCCAGGCCCGAAACGCCGCTACCTCTATGGATATTCAGGTAAACTGGGAAAGTGAAGGTGCTGGACTGGCGCTGACTGGGCAATTGAAGACAACTGCACCCTGGGCTATGGAGGAGATATCCTTGGACAGTGCGCTTCCTATGGATCAAATGACGGCAGAAGAGTTGGGGGCGTTAAAACAGGAATTTCTTGAAAAAATCATGCAGCTGTTTTTAGGTCAGCAGTCTCCTCCTGCAGAGGTTGATAATTCTGTAGGATGAATGAAAATTCGCCCCCCGGTACGCGCCACTTGGAATGCGTCCCGGGGGGTTTGCATTTAGTGATCCATTCTAAGCGCTTTGCGCACCTGCGCGGATATGGCCGCGGCCGCTATGGCCTTTAAAAGATCCATGGGTAAAAAGGCCAGGAAGAAAGTCGAAACAAGCGTACCAAATGCCATTGGCTTTGATAGATACAGCGTATACAGTAGGGATATGTAGGGTATGGCAAGAACATAGACTGCTAAAATGCCCAATACTGCGCTAATCAGAAGCGAAAAACGCCTCCTCTTTAGCTTGCGGTATGCGGTTCCAGTCACAAAAGCAGAAAAAACAAAGCCAAGCAGATAGCCGAACTCCGCGGTTGCAATCGTCTGGAGACCTCCGCCTCGGGAAAATACGGGAATCCCCAAAAGGCCGATGATTATGTAAGCGCCAACGGCTGCACTGCTGTAGGCAGGCGGAAGCAGGAGTCCGATAACCAAAAGGAAGAAAACCTGGGTAGTAAACTGCACTGTTAACCCGGGTACGGGAAACTTTATAAAGCTTCCCACTGCCATCAGCGCAGTGGCCATTGCGGCCATTGCTAATAGTTGTGTCTTGGATCGGTTCACTCAAATACCCTCCAGTAAACCAATATAAACAACTAGGTTTACGGAATTATAAAAGAGATTGCTTGAGTTGTCAAGTACCGCGACTTCTGATTTTTGAGCGGTCCGCATATACTCAACAAAGATGTCTGATAAAGGGAGGGTTGAGAAATGAAAGAGCAGCGCCAGGAGGGCGCCCAAATGAAAAATACAGATAACCGCCCCCACGGGGTTGCGCTGGACAATAGAAGCCATGCGGTATTAACGGGTGTCAGCGACGTGCTAAGCTTTCATGAGGAAGAGGTAGTGCTGGATACCTCAGGTGGTGAAATGACGATCACCGGCAAGAATTTGCATATAGCAAAGTTGACATTGGAAGACGGGCATCTTACCATGGACGGCCACATTGATGCCATCACCTACCAGGAAGGGACAAAAAGAAGAAAAAGCGGAAGCATGTTAACCCGCATATTCAGGTAACGGCTATGCGCCCATTTTTTGAAACCAACGATCAGAGCTGGGTTTTTTTAAGCATGGTTTACCTTGGACTTATTTTAGGATTGCTATATGATGTATTAGGTGTTTTCCGCAAATCTGGAAAAAAAGTATGGATTATTGCGGCAGATATACTGTTCTTTTTGCTGGCTGCATTGGGTGCTTCTTTTGCATTGATTCAATCAGGGCAAGAAAATATCAGAATCTATGCGCTCTTGGGCTTGATTTGCGGTGCTATGATATATCTTCTGGGGTTGCATCGTCTATTCGCCGGACTTTTTTCATGGATTTGGAAACGCATAGTAAGTCCTATAAGCGATGCAGTACAAAAGGTACAGGAAGGTGGGAAAAAAGGAAAAAAGCAGGCAGGAAAAGATAAACGGATATAGAATACCTAAAAAAACGAAGCTTGGGGAGAATCGTATGATTCAAAAGAAACCGAGGCGTATCCGATACCTGTCGGTTGTTGCAGTTTTGGCATTGATTTCTTTGACATATGCAATCGGCAGCCAGCAAATCAACCAAACGGTAGATAAGATGGTTCAGGAAGAAAACCAAAACCGTGTGCGTCTCGCTGAAATACAGAAGGAGAAGCTGGCGCTTGAAACGGAGCTATCCATTTCGGGTACGGATGCTTATATCGAAAATCAAGCCAGAACCAAATACGGCTTTTTAAAACCCGGAGAAATCCGCTTTGTGATAACCAATCCAGAAGCTTTATATGGCGATGGTGAGGAATTACCCAAGGTCGAAATGGAACAGACATCCACGAATCAATAAATCAAGAGAAACAAAAGAAGGGGGCGGATGCCTATGCGGACTGCTGTCATCGGCATCGGATCAAACTCCGTTCGCATGTTGGTGGCTGACGTGCAGGGAGGAAAGATGGACCGGGTACTTCGCGATAGAGAAGGGACCCGGCTGTTTGGCGGGTTGGACAAGCATGGTAACCTGAGTCCGGAAAGCATGGAACAATCTCTCAAGGCCATACGTGTTATGCATGAAAAAGCCGTGCAGCTACATGCCGATACATTCCATATATTTGCGACAAGCGCCGTTCGTGACGCCGGTAACCAACAGGAATTCAGCCGTCTTGTAAAGCAGGAAACAGGAGCGGAACTGGAAATCTGTACCGGTGAAAGTGAAGCAGCGCTTTCTTTTTTAGGTTCCACCTTTGGACAGCGTTCCGGCGTGATTGATATTGGTGGAGGTTCAACCGAGTATGTAATCGGCAAAGGGGTTAGTATCGATTGCGGTATAAGCCTGCAGATGGGCGCGGTTAGGCTGTACAGGCTGATGTCGATTGCATCCAAAGCGGATGTAAAGCCGGTAGTAAACATGGCTTGTGAAATTCTTGAAAAGGGAATGAAGCCTCTTTTGGATATCGGCCTTCCCGAAGAGTGGGTGGGAGTCGGCGGAACGCTTACCGCCTTGGCTGCCATCTGTGCAGGTGTTCCCTGGACAGAAAAAACACAGCTGCATGGTTATTCATTGGAGCAAGATCAAGTATATAGCTGGCTTTACAAGCTGGCGGACATGCCCTTGGAAGAGCGGCTTAAGCTTCGTGGAATTCAGCCGCAGCGAGCCGATATTATCGTACATGGAATTGCAATTTTAGTCGCAAGTATGGAAATATTGCATATTTCGCGGATCACCGTATCTGAGTTTGGGAATCTGGATGGCTATATCAAACAGAAATATCTCATATAATTTTCTAGAAGTGACGTAATTTGATAAATATCCCTCACATTTTATCGAACTCTTGCTTGCTGTTTGTTTGTAAGTTTAGTATAATAGCTAAAGTGACCTGAATTCCGCACATAGAATAGGAGAGACTTTCATGCGCAAAAGGGCGTTATTGGCCTGCCTTGTGGCTATGGTGATGGTGCTTTCAAGCTGTGCTCTGGTGGAAAAGGACTTGGCGGTGGACAATGCCAGTGTCATTATTGAATTGGGCGACAAAACTGTAACAAAGGCGCAGGTCAGTTCCATGTTGGAATATCAGTTGTATTATCAATCAGTGATGTACAGCATGTATGGCATGTCCTATGATACGACAGATAAGCAGATTCGGGCAAGTGCTCTGGAAAGCGTTCTTCAATATATGACTGAAAATTTGGTGAAAGAAGCCAAGGCTGAAGCGCTAGGCTTTAACGTCATTACCGAAGAAGAAGATAAAGCAATTAAAGAGACAGCTCAGAAAGATTTCGATTCTGCCAAAGAGTCTGTCAAGACGAGTGAATTTGCCGAGTCGACCCTGGAAGGGGAAGAGCTGGATAAGGCGATTGTAGCCAGAATGGCTGAGGTTGGCCAAACGTATGAGGCTTACTATGAAAGTGCCAAATCGGAAGCCATTATGGAAAAACTTCGTCAAAGTGTGATTGCCGATGTGTCTGTTTCCGATGATGAAATCAAAACGGAATATGATAGTCGCGTTGCAAGTGCGAAAACCTCTTACGAAAGTAATCTTTCTTCTTACGGCAGCTCAGTAAACAGCAATGGCACCGTGTATTACGCGCCCGCGGGATATCGTTATGTAAAGCATATTCTTCGCGGCTTTACCGAAGAAAGCAAGACGGCTATTTCCGATCTGAATAGCAAGATCACAGGAAAAACATCTGAAATCACCAGCGTTGACACCTCTATTGCAGGCTTGGGAGCGGACGTAGCAGCGGACAACCCCGATTTGGTGTCCTTTAATGCTCAGAAAGCAACGCTGGAGAAGGAAAAGGCTGACTTGGAGGCTCAACTTGCGCAGGCAAAAGAAAAGGCTTATGCTGAACTGATGCCTACCGTTGAAGAAATTCAGGGCAAATTGACCGCGGGCGAGGATTTCTCCGCTCTGATGGAACAATACGGAGAGGACCCCGGCATGGAAGTTTCCCCGCAAAAAGAGAATGGCTATGCCATCTGCGAAGGGTTTTCGTCTTTTGATCCCGCCTTTACACAAGCAGCCATGGCTCTTGAAAAATTGGGAGACGTCACCGCTCCTGTACAGGGTGAAAATGGCATCCACATCATTCAATATGCTGCGGATATCCCCGAAGGGCCTGTTGCGTTGGAAACAGTGAAAGACACAATTTCCTCCGAACTCCTTACAAACAAACAGGATGAGACTTTTACTGCACAGGTTACAGCTTGGGTTGCTGAATCTGGCGTGAAGGTTCATAAGGAACTTTTAGACGAATAACGTATGAGATATGCAAAAAGCGCTCCAGCTCGGAGCGCTTTTTTGCTGCATTTATATGGTGGTCAATTTACGAAAAGATAATGATTCAATTATCCTTGGTATATGGAACATCCTTTTCTGTATTTTTCTTAGCATCAACATCCTGCTCCGACTTTTGCCTAACCAGTAAAAGCACTTCCCAAAGACGTTTGATATGGACAAGCGCCCGCTGGTGCAAAAAGGCGATCAACCCCCGAACTTCTGCCTCTTCATTCAAAAGGAAAAGAGATTCATAGGCACGTACGGTATTCTGCGCCGTAGCCAAATCTGTATATAAACAGGCCAATGGATCATCCTCCGGAAAGGGAATGACTTGCGCAGGAGAATGCAGCCCTCCAAAGCCCTCCCATTGGGCATGCAATGCGAAGGCTTCCTTTTGTTCCTGGGTAAGGCAGCAGGTCATCTGGTATGCCGCAGCGCACAACATTTCTCCGTGGGACAACGTTTCAGTAGCCAAGTCTGTCAACAATGTCTTTGCTTCCTGGATGGGCATGAGGGATCTTTGGGCCAGATACCGCATAGTTACAGCCCAAGGCCCATCCAAGCTTTTACAAAAACGCAGAATCATCCGGGCGAGCCAAGGGTCGGAGGTGTGAAGATCCACAGGGTAGGGCAATTCTTTTACATAAATCCACATGTTCATCCCTCCTTTTGTGCCTTTAAGCAGCGCTTTTCCCAAGGCCAGGGGGAATCTATCCAGTTCCATTCAAGCGGGCAGGCATCCTGACGAACCCCATAAAGTGCGCAAGCCAGCGTAGCATAACCCTTGGGTGATTGCTCACAGAATTTATGGTACATGGCCAAAGCGTTACGATCCTTAGGGTGCGTGTCCAGATGCAGCCTCATTTCCCAAGCGGCAAAAGGAGCGGCGTATGGGCTTAGGTCATAATCTTTTATTTCATGCTTATTGTTTTTTCCTGGAATCGGATGATAAAAAGTCGGAAATAGAGTCCCGAGCGCCAATGCCTCATCGGGGGCAAACAAATTGTTTTCTCCCGGAATGCTTTCTCTTTGTTTCATGGGCATGCAACCCTTCGTGCTATTTTACATGCAGGCGGCTTATTGCCTGCATTTTATTGTATGTGGTCTCTGAAGAAGGGGTGAAAAATAGCCCCTGCCCAAGACGGCAAGGGCTAAATAAAACGATATACAAAAGTTGGTTGTTAGAGACTTACACTTTTTTGAACAGGTTCATTTCCAAACACCCAGGCGATATGCTTTTCATCAAAAGCCTGCTTTTCCGTAAGCAAACTCATGACGGGAACAATGATTAGCCCGGCAATCATGGCGCCAGCTCCACTGATGGGGGCTAAGGCAAAGTTGCCGCTCAATAGGGGTGGCAGCAATGAAATCAAAACGCCGCAAAGGACACCGGCATAAACACCAGGCTTTGTTACACCCTTCCAAAGCAAGCCATATAAAAACGGCGCAAGGAAAGCTCCTGCAATGGTTCCCCAGGACAGGGACATCAGGGACATGATGGGCGTTTTTTGCATCAAGAAATTCACGGTCAGAGAGAACGCAACAAAAGCAACACATAGTATTCGCATGATAAGTGTCATACCCTTGGAACTGATTTTCGGAAACAGGGACCCAACCAGGTCAATGGAAATTACTGAGGCCGAAGAAAGAACCAGAGCGGTCAATGTGGAAATGCTGGCGGACAAAAGCAAGACCACGAACAAACCCTGTAGAAACTCTGGAATATTAACGATGGTCTGGTCCACCAGCATGGTCGGCATAATGGTATCCTTTGCCATCTTTCCGGAATTCACAAGGGCAGCCAGTGTTTCTCCTGAATCACTGGTGATCTGGCTTAGAATGACGCGACCGAAGCTTCCGGCAAAATAGGCCCCGCCTGCAATGATAATGGCAAACGAGGTAGATATGACCGTGGCGCGCTTGATAGCCGCTGTTTCCTTGATGGCAAAAAATTTGTGTATCATTTGCGGCATGCCGAGCACCCCAAGGGATGTCAGCACTACGTTAGCCGCAAGCCACAAGCCTTTTCCTTTAGGCGGAATCAATGAATTAAAGCCGGGGCCGCCAACGGCATCCTGACCCAGTTGGGATATACCTTTTGTCAGCCCGCCTGCGCCGCGGATGATGAAGTATACAATCAGGCCGATTCCAGCCAACATGATGATTCCCTGTATGAAATCGCTGACTGCGGTTGCTTTATAGCCGCCAAGAAACAGATAGAGAGAAGACAGCATGGCGATACCAATGACGCACCAGGTATAATCAAAGCCCATGGTCAGTTGGAACATGTAGCCTAATCCCTTGTACACGGAAGCAGAGTAGGGCAGGAGAAATACAAAAATGATGAGAGAGGAAAGAATCTTCAGCGTCTTGGATTGATAACGCTTTTCAAAAAAACTTGGGATGGTAACAACAGAAAGCCTTTCACCCATTAGCCGTGTGGGTTTGGCCAACAGCGACCAGGCTAGAAAGCTTCCAATCAGGGCATTGCCGATACCGCACCAGACAGCAGAAATTCCAACATCCCAACCGGTAGAACCTGCATAACCAACGATGATTACGGCAGAAAAATAGCTGGCCCCATAAGAGAGCGCACTCATCCATGGGCCAACATTTCTGCCCCCCAGCAAAAAATCGTTGAGGGATATGGATTTTTTTGCGGTAAAAAAGATGACCAGAACCATCATCAGGGCATAGAGAACCAAAACAGCATATTTCATTTTTGATTCCACCTTCCGTACTACTTGTCCCCGCACACTCAGGAGACTTCTACAAAATGTATTATACAGAAAATTGTTGATATTGCAATGGGAAATTCCCGGCCTTGCATGAATTGTTTTTAAAAGCCATAGGCTTAATCAGCATCAGAAAACCGCTGGGGGGAGGATGACGCATGAAATGGCTGGAAAAGGCGGCTGATCGCAGCAGCATTCCTGAAGATGTCCTGACGGGATGGCCCAGGGCGGTTTTATATGGTCAAAAGAAACTGATTATTGAACAGCATCACGGCATTATAACTTATCAGGCGGAATTGATTCGCTTTCAAACCGCTTGCGGTGTATTAACTGTAGAAGGCTTACAATTGGAAATCGCCCATTATGGACCAATGGATGCTATGGTTACCGGTCATATAGCTCGCCTCAGCTATGGCGTTGTGGAAAAGGAGGAGAAAAGGCGGTGAAAACGGGCGCGGAAAAATGGTTTTCTTTTTCTTTCCAGATAGAGGGGCTCAGCTTGGAAAGACTGATGAACCTTGCCAGAGAACAGGGGATCATTCTGCGAAAATTACGCCGCCGGGGTCTTAAAACATTGGAAGGTATTTGCCTTGAGGCGGATTTTAGGCACCTTAGTGAATTGGCAGAAAACCGTGGTTGGAAGATTATAAAAACAGGGGAAAAAGGGCTCTCACGCGCAAAATCCGGGTTATTCCGCCGCCTGGGGTTGGGTGTAGGTTTTTGTCTGTTTATCGCATTGGTTGCGTTAGCTATGCAATTTGTATGGCAAATTGATATTATGGAAGCCGGGGCTTATGAGAGCGAAGTGCGAAATTATTTGGTAGAACAGAACATACAGCCGGGGATATGGAAAAGGGATATTTCCTTACAAAAAGTGATATGGGACTTGGAATGGCGCATGCCCAAAGTAGCATGGGTACAAGCTCATTATCGGGGAGCTGTTTTGGTGATCCGCTGTGTCCAGGGTGTATCTCAGTCTCAGGGAGAGTCGGAAGGCGGACCAGGAGATGTGGTTGCACAAAGAGATGGCATTCTGGTTAACCTTTTAACACTGGCAGGCACACCTCGACATAAAGCTGGAGACCTTGTGAAAAAAGGGGAAATTTTGATTGCCGGGTGGGAGCGGGGGATTGGCGAGGAAAAAGTGCCGGTAAAAGCCCGGGGGATTGCTCTGGCCAGGGTATGGGTGAGAACATCTGTACAAATCCCGGCGCAAGAGGTGTTAAGTGAGGAGACCGGAAGGGAAACGGTGCTGCATATATTGGAAACGCCATTTATTTCTTTTGGCGAGCGTGAGCCGCCGGCATACCTGCAATCAGATTTGCAAATAGACATCATTCCCATAGGCGGGGCATGGTGGCCGATATCTTTGCGCAGAGAAACCTGGCGTGAAGTGGCCCTGTCTTACAACCCGCGAAATGAGTCGGATTTGAAGGCAGAGGCTGGGTTGGCAGCCTTACGTGCGCTCGCGCAAAAATTAGGCGGAGGTCATGAACCAGTTGACAAATGGGTAGATTATTGTATGATAGAAAGAAGGATGATGGAAGCAGTTGCCACAGCTGAATTACTTGTGGATATTGCATTGCAGCAGCCGCGGGAACAAGGATCATCATAATTTCCCGGCACAGTCATCCGCATAGAATGGGGGAACGTTTCTTTGTCGCCAACCAGACAAATACTGCTGTCTGTGGACAATCTGGATGCTTATATGTCGCTGTTTGGAACCAACGACCAAAATGTTGCTTTAATTGAGCTGGAAACAGGAGTTAATATTTCATTACGCGGTACGGAACTATGTATTACGGGTGATCCGGAGCAAACGGATCTTGCCCAAATGGTGATAGAAAAGTTGCTCGAAATGCTTCGCCGCCATGAAATTGTAGACCGTTCCCGGATCCGTTATGCGATTTCGCTGGCAAGGGAAGGAAAGGCAGACTGCATCGACGAGATTTTGCGGGATGTAGTAGCTATAACCCATCGGGGTAAGCAAATTAAATGCAAAACACTCGGCCAGCGGCAATATGTGCAAAAGGTTCGTGAAAACGTATTAACCTTTGCGGTAGGACCGGCTGGTACAGGAAAAACATATTTGGCTATGGCCCTGGCTGTTGTTGCGCTTCGCAATAAGGAAATTGAGCGCATCGTGTTAACACGCCCCGCGGTAGAGGCGGGGGAAAAGCTGGGCTTCCTGCCAGGTGACTTAAGCCAAAAGGTGGATCCTTATTTACGTCCCTTATATGATGCGCTGTATGATCTGATGGGCGTGGATTCCTATCAAAAACTTGTGGAACGCGGCGTCGTGGAAGTGGCTCCTCTTGCCTATATGCGTGGCCGAACCCTTAGCGACTCTTTTATTATTCTGGACGAAGCTCAGAATACAACTACCGAACAAATGAAGATGTTTCTAACTCGTATGGGTTTCAATTCCCGGGTGGTTGTTACCGGCGATATCACGCAGACCGACTTGCCCTATGGCAAGCGCTCCGGTCTTTTGGAAGCATTGGATGTATTGGGGGAAACCCCAGGCATTGGCATCGTTCGCCTGAACCATCAGGATGTTGTGCGCCATGATTTGGTACAAGCAATCGTACAGGCATATGACGCTTATGAAAAGCGGGGAAAGGAGAACTGAGCCCCATGATGTCTAAAAAGCATGCCGGAAACCGTAAAAAAGGCGAACGATGGTCAATTGTCAAAGGGTTGGAAACGTTAAAGTCCATCCAGGCAAAATGCGTTTTCGTGGTTTTTGTTGGTACGGCATTGCTGATCGGTATGTTTTGTGCGGCCATTACTCCTGAAAGATATAACTTAAAAGTTGGGGCAATTGCCTATAAGACAATTACCGCGTCCAAGGATGTGGTGGATGAGATTACAACGGCCCGCCGTCGGGAAGAAGCGGCCAGGCAAGTGGAACCCTCCTATCATCCGCAGGAGGGCGTCACAGACCTGGTGATGACCGATCTCAAAAGTATTTTTAGCGAATTGCGAACAGTGCAACAGTATGGGCAAACGCTTTTAGCGGACAGAGATGATGAGAATACCCGTACTGCCGGACGATCTTTTGAACAGGCTGAGCTAGATTATGCCAAAGAGATGTTGACAACCATCACCCTTACAGATTATCAGCTTACGGCGCTTTTGCAGACAACTTCCGAAAAACTGGATCAAGCGTACAATGATGTTTCTGCCGCCGTGAAGAATACCCTCAATACAACAATCCGGGAAGGTCAAGTCAACGAATCCATCTCAAATATTTTACAAATTGTGGGATACAAAACCGATATGGATTTGCTGCAAAATGTAATTTCTCCGGTGCTTCGCAAATGCATTCGGCCTAATATGGTAATTGAACAGGAGGCAACCGCCCAAGCCCAGGAAAAAGCCAGAGCAGAAGTGGAACCTGTACTCTATAACCAAGGGCAAAACATTGTTGTCGCAGGCGAGCGTGTTGCAGCCAATCAGTTGGAAATGTTACGCTCTCTGGGGCTTCTAGACGATAATACTGTGGACATGCCCATGTACGCGGGCGCCGGAATTTTAATTTTGACCGTGGTCATTTTGTCGCTGTTTTTGTTGAAGCTGCTTAATGTGCCGCTCATGCAGGATTTGCGCAGGATTACAGTATATATGCTGGTGCTGGATGTAACGCTGGGGTTGAGCATTCTGTTTATGCAGCTCAATACTTATCTTTCTCCCGTATCCTTGGGAGCACTTTTGCTTACAGGCTTGCTTGGCCCTCAAGTAGGCTTTATCGGAAATTTTACCCTTGCTATCCTGATAAGCGCTTTATCCGCCGGTGGTAGTTCCGCGTTTAACGCTGTCATGGTTCATCTTTTGCTTACTTCGTTTATTAGCGGCGGTATTGCCGTGATGGCGCTGCGCAGCAAACCACAGCGCGCTCGAATGCTGCTTTGCGGTATTTATGTCGCTTTAGCAAATTTGCTGGTCATGTTGTCCATTGGGCTTATGACGAACAACGACCTGCAAAGCGTTTTGAATAATGCGCTATGGAGCATGGGTGGAGGAATAACAGGGGCAATCTTGTGTGTGGGGCTTCAGCCTGCTTTTGAGTATTTCTTCAACCTTTCAACGCCCAGCAAGCTGCTTGAATTATCAAACCCCAACCAGCCTCTTTTGCGCCGTCTGCTTTTGGAAGCACCTGGAACATATCATCATTCCATTATCGTTGCCAATTTGTCCGAAGCGGCGGCGGAGGCCATCGGCGCCAATCCGCTTCTGGCCAGGGCCGGCTCGTATTTTCATGATGTAGGGAAGCTCAAACGCCCCCTCTATTTTAAAGAAAATCAGATGGGTGAAAACCCACACGACAGTACCGACCCCTATGTGTCTGCTGCTATTGTGACGGCCCATACCAGAGACGGATTGATGATGGCCCAAAAGTACCGCCTGCCGGAAGAAATAAAGAAAATCATCATGGAGCACCATGGGGATACGCCGGTTATGTATTTCTATCATAAAGCGCTGCAGCTTGCCAATGGCAGCACGGTGGATATTAACGACTTCAGATACGATGGTATCCGGCCTACCATACGAGAAAGTGCAATTGTCATGCTGGCCGATACCATAGAGGCAGCCGTGCGGGCTATGCCGGACCCAACGCCCCAGCGAATAGAAGCCTTTATCGAGCAGCTCATCCGTGGGAAGTTGGAAGATGGGCAATTGAGCGACGCACCGCTCACGCTCAGAGATATTGATAAAATCGGCGCAGCCTTTACTACCGTGCTCAACGGTGTGTTTCATGAGCGGATCGAATACCCGACTGTAGAGCCAAGGGGTAAAATCGCTTCTCTTGCAGCCCCGGAAAAGCCTGAGCAGATAGCGGTTGTGCCGGAGCAGCAGGAACATGCTAAAAGCAATGGGGACATGAATCCTGAAGAAAAACCATTACAAGAACCGTCCGCTAGCGGCGACAATGCGACTTCCGATTCTGAACCGGAGGCAGCAATAGAGGAAGAACGTCCTATGGACGAAGACAAAGCCGAAGAAAAGAAAGCCCTGGGTTTGTAAGGGCTGGAGGAATCAACGTGAAACTGGTATGGGCAATCTCTTGTGACGGTATACCGCTTAGCATGTTCTCCCTAATGCAGACCGCTGCGGATTGCTGCTTAGTTACAGAAGGCGTTACTCTTCCCTGCGGTGTTGGGCTGCATCTTGTTAACGATATACAAATCCGCACGCTAAACCGGGATCATCGAGGCGTGGATCGGGAGACGGACGTGCTTTCATTTCCTCAGGTAAATTACCCAAACGGGCATACCGCTGGGAAATCTCCGGCTTTATTGAAAAAAGAATATGATAGCGAGCTTGGTGTTTGCATGCTGGGGGATATTTTTTTGTCCTTAGACCGCGTGCGGGCCCAGGCGGAGGAATATGGGCATTCCCTGGAAAGAGAAGCAGCTTATTTGGTTACCCATGGGGTTTGTCATCTCATGGGATATGACCACATGATAGAGAAGGATCAAAAGGAGATGCGTGCTATGGAAGAAAAAGCACTGAACATGATAGGTGTCAACCGTGAAGGCGATGGAAGCGTTTCCGACGAAGCGCTTTTAAAACTGGCGGTACAAGCAATGGAGCGTTCCTATGCCCCTTATTCAAAATTTCGAGTTGGGGCATGCTTGCTATGTGAGGATGGCCGGGTCTTCCAGGGGTGCAATATAGAGAACGCTTCATTTGGCCTAACGAATTGCGCTGAACGGACCGCTCTTTTTAAGGCAGTCAGCGAAGGGGCCAAGGATTTTACAGCAATCGCTATTGCTGCCGATGATGCAGCACCTTGGCCTTGCGGTGCCTGCCGGCAAGTGTTGAATGAGTTTGCCCCAAACATCAAAATTCTGGTTACCTGGGATCATGGAAAAACAAGCAGCGCTACACTTTCCCAACTTCTGCCCCATGGATTTGGCCCCAAAGATCTGCAAGGTGCTAACTAAAAAGGAGAACATCCATATGGATAACAAAGCAACATTCCATTCCGGTTTTGCAGCCATTGTCGGACGCCCAAACGTGGGAAAGTCCACCCTTACCAATGCATTTGTGGGGGAAAAGGTAGCAATCGTCTCGAGTCGTCCCCAAACAACCCGAAACCGGATCATGGGCGTCATGAACCGTGACGGTTGGCAAATTGTGTTTTTGGATACGCCCGGCCTGCATACGCCTCGGACAAAGCTGGGGGAATACATGGTGAAGTCGGTGCAGGATGCCATGGAAGGCATGGACATCTTGTTGGTACTGGTAGATGCCACTGCCATAGGCCCTCAGGATCGGAGTATCGTATCTTCCATGGGGAGCAAGAAAACCCCGAAGATACTTGTGCTTAACAAGATTGATTTAGTGCCGAAGGAAAGCTTGCTGGCGCTAATCGCTTCCTTTGCTGATGCTGGATATGATGCCATCATCCCCATCAGCGCGAAAACAGGAGATGGGCTTCCGGAACTTGAAAAAACATTAAAAGGGTTTTTACCGGAAGGCCCACGGTATTTCCCGGAAGATATGATGACAGATCAGCCGGAGCGGGTGATCTGCGGAGAATTGATCAGAGAAAAGGCATTGCTGTATTTGCGGGAAGAGGTTCCCCATGGTGTAGGCGTGGAAATGATGGGCATGGAAAAGGTCAACGATCAATTCATGGAGATTCATGCTACCATCTATTGCGAACGGGATGCCCACAAGGGTATCATCATTGGAAAACAGGGGTCCATGCTCCAACGGATCGGCCAGGAAGCCCGGCTGGATATTGAAAAACTTTTGGGTATGCACGTTAACCTGAAATTATGGGTGAAGGTTCGCCCGGATTGGCGCAACCGCATGGATGATTTACGCACGCTCGGCTATGAATGATGAGTCATCAACCGCCATGGAGGATATCTGGAAAGAATCCTCCTCTTTTTTAACTCAAATGAAAAGGCGAACAATCTTTTACATAAATACTAGCAATATTCGCTTATCTGTGATATAATGAAAAAAGTGTATGGAAAATTCTAGGCGCGGGAGGAAATGAACAAATGGACCGAGTCCGCAGAAATGAGCGTATGGCGGCAATGACTAAAATATTGTCCGCTTCTCCTAATCGGATATTTACTTTATCCCATTTTTGCGATCTGTTTGGGACTGCAAAGTCTACCATGAGCGAGGATATAGACATCCTCCGTACCGTCATGCAAACCTTTGGTTTAGGCGAACTGGATACAGTTACCGGCGCTGCAGGCGGAGTGCGATACCGTCCCTCCATGCCCAAACAGCAGGCGCTTTCGTATATACAGGAATTATGTGCCCAATTGAGCTGTGAAGAACGGGTGCTTCCGGGCGGATTTTTATATTTTTCCGATATATTATCCATGCCCGATGTGGTAGAGAAAATGGGAATCATACTGGCAAGTCAATATTATAACGATGCTCCGGACTTTGTACTTACTATGGAAACCAAGGGCATTCCGGTAGCATTGATGACAGCCAATGCTTTAGGTGTGCCACTTGTTATTGCCCGCCGCTCCAGCAAGGTATATGAAGGCTCCGCTGTGAACATCAACTATGTCTCAGGCTCTTCCGGGCGCATCGAAACAATGTCCCTGTCCAGGCGCGCGGTGAAGGAAGGGCAAAGGGCACTCATTGTGGACGATTTTCTTAAGGGCGGCGGAACGGCAAAAGGCATGGTAGACTTGATGCATGAATTCTCCGTCACAGTGGTGGGAATGGCCTTTGTTATGGCAACTGCCAATCCCCAAAAGAAGCGTGTTACCGGGGAGCGCTCCTTAATGATTTTAGACGGAATGGCAGACGATGAGAATGTGGCGCGGGTGCTTCCGGCAACTTGGTTATCTGAATAAAGCGGTTTGCCTTGTCGTAGGATAAGAAACGGGAAGGGAGAAGCAATTATGGACATATTTTCGGTTATACTGGCCGGTATCAGCGATGGTGATGAAAAGTGGTCAGGGCGATCAAGCACAGTATATCCCCTTTGCGGAGAGCCTTTGATACAGTATGTGCTGAATGCCGTGACTCCTGTATGCAGAAAAAACCTGGTGGTTTGCGCCCAGGCGGTGGATAAGCCGCTTTTCGATGCAATGTCAGTTCCTGCCGTTCTCTGTGAAGGTCCTTCTATTCAGGCAGTTCTTCCCTATATCAAAGGCAAAAATGGAAAGGCACTTATCGTAAGGGGAGATATGCCCTGTGTGGCTTCCCATACTTATCAAGCATTATGCGATGCATTGGAAGGGTCCTGCCAAGCGACAATTTTGCAATCGCCTCAAGGCGATCAAGGAAATGCCGGCGCGATATGCCTGGAATATGACTTGCTTGTGTCTCTCCTCAACGAAAGTACATGTAGTAACCTGGAGGATATTGCGCAGCATTTAATGAAAAAAGGTGCCAATCTATGCTCCGTATGGATGGCAAATGCTGTGGAAGGAACGGTTGTCAAGACCCGGCGTGACTATGCGTATGCTTTTGCATATATGCAAAATGCGATCAGAGAAATGCATATGACAAAGGGAGTAACGATACTAGACCCCGCTTCCACCTATATTGAGGCGGATGTGGAAATCGGCTATGATACAATCATATATCCCGGGTGCTATTTGCAAAAGGGTACGAGGATTGGCCGAAATTGCACGCTTTTACCCAATTGCCGTCTAAACAAAGCCGTTGTGGAAGACGATGTCACCATTGAAAACAGTGTGCTTTTGGAATGCCACGTGGGAAAAGGAACCACCGTCGGGCCTTTTGCCTACTTGAGGCCCATGAGCAATATCGGTCAAAAATGCCGGATTGGTGATTTTGTGGAGATCAAAAACAGCACGATAGGCAATGAAACAAAGGTATCTCACTTGACCTATGTTGGCGACAGTGACTTGGGCCAGAATATCAATTTGGGCTGCGGCGTAGTTTTCGTTAACTACGACGGCAAAAAGAAACACAGGTCGATTGTGGAAGACGATGCATTCATAGGATGCAACACAAACCTTGTTTCACCTGTCCATATCGGCAAAGAAGCCTATATTGCAGCAGGGTCCACCATCACAGAGGATGTACCCGACGGCGCCTTATTTGTGGCCAGAGCCAAAGGGGTTATCAAGGAAGGCTGGGTGGAAAAACGAAAAGAAAGCGGCAAACTGTAATCAACATACATTAGATGCCAGCGGGGGTGGCTGCTTGCCATTCCCGCTACAAGGCGTTTTTGGAGGAAGTCTATGTTCTTAATGGTTGGGCTGGGAAATCCGGGGCAAAAATATGAGCATACGCGCCATAACGTTGGCTTTGACGTGCTGGAGGTAATCAGTCAAAAAATTAATTTGCCGATTAACCGCATGAAGTGCCACGCCATGGTAGGAGAAGGAGCTTATGAAGGGGAGCGAGTTGTGCTATGCCGGCCGCAGACGTACATGAACAACAGCGGTCAGAGCGTGCAGGAGCTATTGAAGTGGTATAAAATCCCGCCGGGAAACCTGTTGGTAATCTATGATGATATTGATTTGCCGCCCGGAAAGCTGCGCATCCGCCCAAACGGAAGCCCCGGTACCCATAATGGTATGCGATCTATTGTGGATTGCCTTGGTACCCAGGGATTTCCCCGCATTCGTGTAGGCATTGGGCAGCAGCCGGAGGGATGGGAACTGGCGGACTGGGTTTTATCTCATTATGCCACGCCTCAAGAACGGCAGGAGGCCTTCGAAGCTTATCTGCTTGCAGGCGAAGCGGCTTTGCATTTGCTTAAAAACGGTGTGGAAGCTGCCATGCGCCAATACAACAAAAAGTAAGAAATCGGGAGACGAAGACATCATGCAGCAGGCGTTGTTCTCCGTACTCAAGGGAACCGACTCTTTTCAAAAATTGCTGGACAGCTTGAAAAAGAACAAAGTCATATCTGTCTACGGCCTTACAGAAGGACAGCGGGCATATTTGGCATCCGCTCTTTTTTGGGCTACCGGGCGTCAGGTACTGCTTGTGATGAACAGCGAGCTACAGGCTGCCCGAACGGCGGAAGATGTATCACAGCTGCTAGGCGGGTATTGTGCGTCCCTTCCCGCACAAGAACTGCAATTTGGCCGTGGAGCGTCCAGCCATGAAAGCACCTGGAGAAGGCTGGAGACGTTGCATCAGCTGTTTTCCGGGCAGGTGCAGGTTCTCTGCACATCCATAGAGGCTATGATGAACCGGCTGATGGATCCTGCAATATTTCACGCTGCCTTGGTCCGTCTTGCTGTCGGCGACAGGGCAGAGCCCAGGAAGTTGATTGACCGCTTGATCCAGAATGGGTATGAGCGGGTGAATATGGTTGAAGGCAAAGGACAATGTGCCTTGCGCGGTTCTATCGTGGATGTCTACCCGCCCAGTGAACCTAATGCATTGCGGCTGGAGTTTTTTGACGATGAAGTTGATTCAATCCGCACCTTTGATTGTATTACACAGAGAAGTCTTAATAAAATTGAAAGCGTGCTATTGTCACCCGCATCGGAGGTTTTGTTAGCTGGACTTCAGTGCGATGCAGCGGCAAAAAAAATGCGTCTTACATTGAACTCAAAGTCAGGATCAAATCAGGATCCCTCCTATTTGTTTGCAGAACTGCCTCCGCTGCCTAATGAGGACGATGAAGAGCTGCCATCCTTTTTTACACAAGAGGCATCTAAAATAACCCATGTATCTGCGGGTGGCCAGTCAGACGGTGCTATGGAGCGGCTGGTTGGACAGATCCGGGAGGATGCGGACCGGTTGGAGCAAGGGTATCCATTCCGGCGTATGCAAACCTGGCTGAGTGTTTTATCAGAAAGGACATTCTCCCTGGTTGAATGGATGCCTGATGCCATTATTCTCATGGATCAGCCGGACCAATTGCAAGACCGGTCAAATGGCCGCACGCTGGCATTTCAAGAAGAGTTCAAAAATGCGTTGGAGCGCGGGGAAGCAATTGCAGCTCAGTCAGAGCTTCTTTACGATTATGCCCAGGTTCTGACGCATCTTAAGGGCCGAACCGTGGTAACGCTTTCAGACTTTTTAAGGGGGATGGGTTCCCTTGTACCGGAATTGCTTATTGAAATGCCCGGTAAAGGCGTGCATACATATCAGTCGAACATAAAGGAACTGGCGGGGGATTGCTTGAAGTGGCGGGAAGAAGGGTATTGTATTACCCTTTTGTCCGGTGGAACAGCCCGTGGAAAACGGATGGAGCAAGCGTTGGGGGAGCAGGGTGTTGCCTCCAACTTTACAGAGACGCTGATCAACAATCTGGTTATCGGGGAAATATTCCTGCTGCCCTTGACAATTTCAAAAGGATTTATCTGGCCGGAGGCCAAGCTGGCGCTGGTATCAGACAGCGAAATCTATGGGGCCGGATACCGAAAAGCCAGGACTCGAAGAAATACCGGGGAACGGATCGCTGCCTTTACCGATTTGAATCCGGGAGACTATGTGGTTCATGAATCGCATGGGGTGGGTATATATCAGGGAATCATCCGAATTCAAAGCGAGGGAACATATAGAGAATATTTGTATATCCAATATCAGGGAAATGATAAGCTGTATGTACCTACAGATCAATTAGACCGGGTCCAGCGTTTTATTGGCGCACAAAGCCAGGCCCCTAAGCTAAACAAGCTGGGTGGCGGGGAATGGCAGCGGCAAAAGAGCAAGGTTAAGGCCGGCATTCACGCGATGGCTTTCGATTTGGTTAAGCTTTATGCCGCAAGACAGGCGCAGAAGGGATATGCCTTTGGTAAGGATACACCCTGGCAGCGGCAGTTTGAGGATAATTTCCCTTATGAATTGACACCGGATCAGCAGCAAAGTATTACAGAAATAACAAAAGATATGGAATCTGCCATTAACATGGACCGCCTGCTTTGCGGAGATGTCGGCTATGGGAAAACAGAAGTGGCTTTGCGGGCAGCCTTCAAAGCAGTAATGGATAATAAGCAAGTGGCATTATTGGCGCCAACCACAATCCTTGTTCAACAGCATTACAACACCATTATGAAACGCTTCGCAAGCTTTCCGGTCAATTGCGATGTGTTAAGCCGTTTTCGCCCTGCAAAAGAACAAAAAGAAGTGCTCAAGCAGCTTGCTGAGGGAAATATCGATATTATTGTAGGCACGCACCGGCTTTTGGGGAAGGATGTACGCTTCCATGATCTTGGCCTTCTTATTGTGGACGAAGAGCAAAGATTTGGCGTTGCACATAAAGAAGTCATCAAGAACATGAAAAATACCATGGACGTTTTAACCCTTTCAGCTACACCTATCCCGCGAACACTTCATATGTCCATGGTAGGCATTCGGGATATGAGCCTTTTGGAAACCCCGCCTGAAGAACGTTTTCCCGTTCAAACATATGTCATGGAGTATTCGGATGGTGCGGTCAGGGATGCGATTTTGCGGGAACTGGGCCGGGGCGGGCAAGTTTATTTTCTGTATAATCGGGTGCATTCCATTGAGCAGTTTTACGCGAGGCTTCGCCAATTGGTGCCGGAAGCAAGAGTGGCGGTAGCCCATGGTCAGATGCGGGAACAAGCTTTGGAAGACGTGATGATGGACTTTTATAATGGCACCTATGACGTTCTTCTTTGTACAACCATCATTGAAAGCGGGTTGGATATTCCTACGGCCAATACGCTGATTGTGTTCGATGCAGATCGCTTTGGCCTTTCCCAGCTGTATCAATTGCGGGGCCGTGTGGGCCGAAGCAACCGCCAGGCCTACGCATACTTCACTGTGCGTCCTGACAGAATGCTTAGCGAAACGGCACAGCGGCGTCTCTCCGCCATCCGCGAGTTTACAGAGTTTGGCGCCGGCTTCCGCATCGCCATGCGGGATTTGGAAATACGCGGTGCCGGAAATATTTTGGGCCCAGAGCAGCATGGCCACCTAAGCGCCGTAGGATATGACATGTATTGCAAGCTCATTGAGGAAACTGTCCGGGAGGTTCGCGGTGAGATTGGCGTCCCCAGCGATTTGGATACCCGCATCGAACTGAAGGTAGATGCGTTTTTACCTACGGAATATGTGCCGGATGAACGCCAGCGCATGGAAACCTATAAACGCATCTCCCTGCTGGAGGACAGAGCTGCGCGTGAGGATATTGAAGAAGAGCTTGTGGACCGTTTTGGCGATTTGCCTCCCGTTGTAAATAATCTGCTGGATATTGCCCATTTGCGTGCCTTATCAAGGAAACTGGGCATCGAGCATGTGTCACATCGAGGGAATATGCTTGTTATGCGGTTTGATGCACACTTTGTTGCAGACCCTATCAAACTGATTGATGCTTTAGGAAAAACCGACAAGCGTCTTTTGCTATCCGCATCAAAAACATCCTCACTTCTCTTGAAAGACGCCAAATTGTCCACGGAGGAAATGCTTCGTCTGGCTGTTACGCTTCTGGAAAAAGTGTTGAGGATTATGCAATCATCAAACGAAAAAGACGCCTTGCCAATTAAGGATTAGCAAGGCATCTTTTTCATGATGTAATGGGGTGTGTACTTATAATATAGTTTGTTTTAGGTATACACCCTAAAAAATTGCGCGAAGCGCAAGCCCTATGGCAAACAGGATCAGGGGTACTCCAATAATAGCGCCAATGATTGTTACACACAAGAATACGCCCGCGGCACCTAAGGCCAATGCGAAAAAAAGTCCGAACAGTCTTCCAACTGCGCCCAATACCCATCCGATGATTCCACCAGCCAAACCCAGAACACCGCTGATAATACCAAATGCAACCGTAAAGGGCCAAAGCAGACAGCCCATGTTCTTCACCTCCTACAATACCAGTATACGGGAATTCCCGTGGCAGTGCAAAAAACTGTCATTAAAGTTTTATGAGAATTTCTTAATATTTATAGGCATCAAAAAAGCCCCGTCAGGGGCTAATGAGGTTGCAATAGTTGATGGTTTACGTGGTGCTGCTGACATGGGATTTCTTTTTTGGGTGATCGGGACGCATAAGCTGAAACACAAGCCACCCTGCGCCGGTTCCAAGAAAAAGATCTCCAATGCTTGCCAAACCTGTGTGCATAAAGGGGAGAATGAGAGAATCCCCTAAAAATAAAAGCGGAGATCCCCACTCAGCCAGCGTATACTCAAACAGTTCACCAGACTGAATTCTTTGTGCAAATGCTGCCATCTGAGGAAAATCAAAAACGACCGGAGAAACTGGCATGCGAAAGCCATATACTGCAATTACCAGAAAATTTAAACTGGCTCCGGCAGCAACCAAACGTGTGGGGATCCGCTTCCAGTTAAGGGCGCAAAACAGCGCAAGCAGGCTGTATTCTAACACAACCGGAATCCATAACCATTGACTAATCGGCACCGCGATTCTGTCCACTAAAAAAGGGCAGCCCGCTTCTACCAGAAAGGCTAAAATAGGCAAATATATTCCCCGTAGGGAATTTTCGATGAAGTATTTTAATCGTCCTCCGGTAAGCAGACTTGCAACAACAGCAAGCAAAACCAAATATGCGAGTATCATGAATTTGCTGACTTCTCCTTCTGTGCTTCTACCAAGGGAACAAAAGCATTCACCACATCCGGGTGGAATTGATGGCCGCTTTCTTCCTTCAGGATAGAGAGGGCTTTTTCTGTTGTCATTCCAGCACGATAGGGGCGATCGCTGGTCATTGCGTCAAACGCATCGGCAACGCCCAGAATAAACGCTTCAAAGGATACCTTTGAATGGCTTAAATGATCCGGATACCCCTGCCCATCATACCTTTCATGATGGTGGCGGATCATTTCCTTAATCTCATCAGAAAGTCCCACCTTTTCCACGATGCTGACCCCGATGGTGGGATGCTCTTCAATACGCCTGCGCTCTTCCGGAGTCAAACGGTCTGGTTTTCGAAGAATCATATCCTCAATGCCAATTTTGCCGATATCGTGCAAAAGTGCCGCGATCTGGATTTCCTTAACTTTCCCCTGGGGCAGCTGCAGTGCGTTGGCAATCTGAAGTGCAAACGTCTCCACGCGGCGGGAGTGACCTTCAGTATAAGTGTCTTTTGCTTCCATAGCGGATACAAAAGCATGAATCAACTTCATATGCTGAACCTGGGATTCCAGATAGAGCGCCCAGGCATAGCGTGCCAATAGTAGCGGGAAAAGCATTAAGATGGCCAGCCAATGGCCGTTATCCATGACAAACAAAAGCGCGATGAGAAGCCCTAATGGCATAGCAAAAAGAACATTGGGAAAAAGCCCTTTGATCATTTGAACGGCATCGTTTTTGGTAACAACCCCATCCAAAAGAAACATGACCAACAGCACCAAGCTGTTCATTAAAAACGTGCATAGGGAAAAAAGCAGGGAAGGCCAAAGAATATTCGGAAGCGTAGGAAAACCGGGAACGCCTCCCGCTGCAAGGAACAGAAACCCCGGCACAAAAATGGAGATCATCAAATTGCTATTATTAAAAGCGGTCTTAATGATAGGTGTATTATATATATGATGATATGTTTTTGTTTCTTTATCGTAGTCTATTGCAAAAAGGGAACTGACAAGATAAACGGCCATAGCAGCATATGGACCTTTTGTGATGACGGTTGCCAATATGCTGACCACCGAAACATCCAGTGCCTGCCGCCCGTCACCAATATAAATAGGCAGGGAACGGCATAGTACACAAAGAATGACCAAACAAACCATTTGTTGTATTTCTAAAGATAGGTTTACATTATAAAGCCCCTTTATGTACATATAAAAAGAATAAGGGGCCAAAAAAAGCCCTGCAATAATAATAAAAAATGTATACAATTTTGCGCGCCTGGACGTAGGGATCACCTCAATCACAGCAACATGGGGAGGAGAACCATTAAATACTTGAATGCATCAAAAAACAAACTTGTTTCTTTAAAATATTACCTCCAAAACATGTAAAACAAATGGCAATAACGCTAAAGAAATCAAGCATATTATTAGCATTCGGTGAGAGTCGTAACTTACGGGAGAATGTCTTACCCTTCGTATATTTCTCTAACCGGTAATAGACAGACAATAAATGAAAACAGGTCTGCCACGATTAGAGAACTACCGCCAAGTCAGGTAAGAACCACTAGAAATAACCAAGGATACCAAGGAAATCAAAGCAACCAGAATCTTGGCTTTCTTCATGGAATTCTACCTCCTTTTATATTTTCCGTTCCCCATTGGGCAGCTGTATATGAAAACAGGTCTGCCACGCCCAGGGTACTACCTCCAAGTCAGGTAAGCGCCACTGGACAATACTAAGGAAACCAGGGACATCAACGCGACAACGATCTTGGCCTTCTTCATGGAATATAGCCTCCTTCATGGAACTCTGCCATTCGCTATTGGGCAGGCTATATTCGCTTCGCTAATGAGAAGAACGCTGTGGCGTGGTCAGACCTGTTTTCAACTAGGATTGGAGGCCATTAAGGCCAATTTGCGGTTTAGCGCATCCAAAGTTGCCCTGACAATGGCAAGGGCTTCGTCTCCGGTGCACTCTGCAGCACCGATTAAAACCGGCCCGGTCGGGTCAGCAAGACATTCTACCATAGCTACTGCCACATTTACATTGGCAAGCTGCGTAAACTGAATGGCTAATAGCTGAAAGACTTCATCCATACCCAAAAAGCTGTGAACAGCCTGCAAGACTGCGTTTGCCGCAGCTCTTGGCCGCTGGATTGGTGTATTTTTACACGTATAAAGGCCAACGAATTCAACATCACCCTTTAACAGGGTAATCCTGATCGAATACCGGTCACCCACAACATTTTGAGATAATTCATGACTGCGCAGCCGAATTTCAGACGGCAGGGACAAATCATGTTCCTCAGAAGACGGAGCAGGATCCTGGCGCAACTGTGCAATGCTGATGACCCTGTGATCCACTTGAATTCCATAGGAAGAAACCAGCGCCGACTGAACATCCCGCATGATTTGTTTCGGATTGCGAAGGCTGCTTCCCAGGATATGGATTTCTGTCAAAGTGCCATCCTGCGCCACGTGCACGTTGGCAGCAAAAACACCCGTCAAGCGCATCAGCAGTTGACGATATTGCTCTTCTTGGGACTTTACAGAATCGAGAATTCCGTCTACAGCCATAAAGGCAGCCCCCTTATTTACATAAATGACCGGAACAAATCCGGTACGCTATACAAAAATAGATACGTATCATGAATCCTATCCAATTATAGCTTAAATAGCAACTAAATGCAAGGAAATGTCAATAAAAATGATGAAACATCTACCAAATTTGTAAAATCAGGATATAGTTATAATAATATCGTAAAAATTACGATCTTTGTCCTATATACTTATAGTCCCATCTATCCCGATGAAAATTTGCTTTTGCAATATTCGAAGGCAAAAATGGCGTACTAATTTGATGCTTTGGCGAATCTTGCTATGAAGTAGCCTCCTTGATATAATAAAAGGAATCAAAGCAAAGGAGACCTCTCTATAAATGGCGCAGATTATTGTTACCCATGGCATTCCAGATGGATCTCTCAGCATGCTGAAAGGTCATATCGTTCATTATCCTGGATTTCGCAAAGCCTTTACCCCGCAGGAGATGTTGTCCCTTTTGCCGGAAACGGATGCTGTTTTGGCTTGCGGCGCTTTAACGCAAGAGATGATTCAAACAGGGAAAAAGTTAAAGATAATCAGCAACTATGGTGCGGGTTATGACAGGATTGACGTGGCGGAAGCTACGCGCTTGAGTGTTCCCGTTACCAATTGCCCCGACAAAACCGCCCTGCCTACAGCGGAGATAGCCATAGGCCTAATGCTTTCCGTTACAAGGCGCATCGGGGAGCTTGACCGCAAACTGCGCAGAGGGAAACCAGAGGATGCTTTCGGCATGGGAGCCAGCATGGGTATGAGCCTGCAAGGGAAAAGCTTGGGAATTATCGGCATGGGGAATATCGGCGCCTATGTAGCGGATTTCGGCCGCATGATAGGTATGAAAATAGCATATTACAACCGCCGACGCTTGTCATCGGAACAAGAAAAAGATGCGGTTTTTCTACCACTTGACGAGCTGCTTCTCAAGGCCGATGTGGTGAGCATTCACTGCCCGCTAACGGATGAAACGAGAAACTTGCTGTCTGCCCAACGGTTGACCCTTTTAAAGCCGTCATCCGTTTTAATCAATACTGCCAGGGGTGCCATTGTGGATATTGAAGCGCTGATTTGCATGCTAAAAAAAGGCAGGCTCGCCGGCGCCGGTCTGGATGTTTTTGCAAACGAGCCGCATGTGCCAGAGGCGCTCCTTCATATGGAGCAAGTGGTATTGACGCCACACATCGGGACCAATACAAAAGAGGCACGGGATGATATGGCCGCAGCAGCCTGCGAACGAATTCTCCTTGCACTGGAGGGGAAACGCCCTCCGAATGTCATCAATCCGGAAGTTTACTTGTAAGTCACTAAAAAAGCAAAAGCGCCGGGGCAAATCCTCCGGCGTTTTGCTTTAGCAATGGGTCTCGTATAGAAGGCGAGAGGCATTTTCACCCAAAATCATGCGTTCTTGTTCGGGTGGTAAAAACAGGCTTCGTATAAACACCAGTTCCTTTCCCATATCAGACCATGGGCTGTCGCTTCCATAAAGCACATGGTCTGGACCAACCATTTGAATCAAGCGTGCAGCCGCATTTGCCGGAATACTATTATGGGAAAAGGCTGTGTCCAGATATAGATGGGGGAAACCTTGCAGATGCTCTTCCACCTCAAGCCAGGCACCCTGGCCGCCCATATGCGCTGCAACAACCGCCGTCCCTTCTAAATTGGGCAGTGCCTTTTTAAGTTTTATGGGGGAAGCTTTTTGAGGCGTGGAAAAAGCAGGATCATATCCCGCATGAAAAACAGTAATCAGCCCAGCTTTTGCCAGGGCTTCATATACGGGAAAAACGGCAGGGTCATCCACAGGAAATTGCTGATATTCGGGATGCAGCTTTACGCCTAAAAAGCCAAGATCTTTCAACCTTAATATCTCATCCCGTGCGTCAGGCGCATATGGGTGTATAGAACCAAACGGGATAAGGTAAGGTGATGCCGATTTCCACGCAAAATTGTTTACGGTATGCATTTGGTTTGGCTTAACGGCGATGGACAAGACTACACACCGCTCACGCCGGCCTTTTGAGCTGCCTCTATTAGGCCAAGACATGTACCATCTGTGTGAGGCTGTTGCCCAGTGCCGACCGAGAGTTTGTGCAGCGCCCGCTGCGCCAAATCATCCGGGAAGGCATGAGTATGGAAGTCAATGATCAAAAGGTTTCCTCCTTGCGATTAACAATAAAAACGTAGATTTACAGAATCAGTATAAAAGTTCCTATTGTGATAAATGCTCCGCCGATGATTGTCTTTACCGAAGGGGATTCGCCTAAAAATATGAATGCCAGCACCATGGTGATTACGACGCTGAACTTGTCAATGGGTACCACTTTGCTAACATCACCCATTTGCAGCGCCTTAAAGTAAAACAGCCAAGAAAGGCCCGTAGCAATCCCTGATAGCACAAGAAATAGCAGGTTGCGTCCGGAAACTTCGGAAAGATGCCGCTGCTGACCTGTTGCAAATACGACAATCCAGGCCATGAGGACAACCACCACCGTACGGATTGCAGTGGACAAGTTAGAGTTGATACCGTTCAGACCAATTTTGGATAGGATTGCGGTGAGAGATGCAAAGATAGCAGACAAAACCGCGTATACAACCCACATAATAATCCTCCTAGCATGCTCTACATTTGATTGCCTTGCCCATATTATACAAGTAAAGCCAACTGAGAACAAGAAATACGGAGAAAAGAGGTTTCCTTGCATGCTTGAAAATATGGGCAGGCAAAATGCGTAAGAAACATTTATAGGTTTGAAAAACAAAAATAAATCCAGGAATAGCGTCACAAAAAGGCATAAATCACGGTATCATAATTGGCATATTTCCGGCAAATGAAACAGAATTGCCCCATTTTGACAGAGGAAAAGTCTTGACAGGCCACGTTGTCCTTGTATAATAAAACAGCGTACACATTATTTATTTGACATGTGCCGTAGCAGGCGTTTTTACGCTGGTTGTACGGAAGAATGGAGGCACACAAATGCAGGAGATCCAAGTAACGCTTGCCAAGGAGCGCAAGCAAAAGCCGTTGGATGAAAGCAAGCTTGGCTTTGGTAAAATCTTTACCGATCACATGCTGTTGATCAACTACAGCCAAGAAAATGGCTGGAATGATGCGCGGATTGTTCCATATGGCGATTTCGCCATGGACCCGGCCTCTATGGTCTTGCATTATGGTCAGGCAATATTTGAGGGGACCAAATGTTATCGCACGCCAGATGGCAGCTTTCAGTTATTCCGCCCCACAGATAACTTTTTGCGTATGCAGCGGTCTGCAAAGCGTATGTGCATGGCGGAAATAGACGTAGATCTATGCTTGGCAGGCTTGAAAAAGCTGTTGAAAATCGAAAAGGACTGGATTCCCCGCGCTGAGGGGACCTCCCTCTATATCAGGCCTACGCTGATTGCAATCGATCCCCAGCTGGGCGTACATGCGTCGCATAACTATCTGTTTTATATTATCCTCTCTCCGGTTGGCGCCTACTATGCCAGTGGCCTTTCGCCTATCGGCATTTATGTTGAAGATACATATGTTCGTGCGGTACGGGGCGGCGTAGGCTTTGCCAAGACTGCAGGAAACTATGCAGCCTCTATCCTGGCTGGAGAAGCCGCCGGCGCTAAGGGATATGCTCAGGTGTTGTGGCTGGATGGCGTGGAGCAAAAGTATGTGGAAGAAGTAGGCTCCATGAACATGATGTTTGCCTATGGTAACAAAATTGTAACGCCCGCCTTGAATGGAAGCATTCTTCCCGGCATAACCCGTGACAGCATTTTGAAACTTGCTGCCTCTTTAGGATATGAGGTTGAGGAAAAACGCCTGGCCATTCAGGAAATTTTTGAGGATGCAAAGTCGGGCAAGCTGACGGAAGCGTTTGGAACCGGCACGGCAGCCGTGGTTTCGCCGGTGGGCGAGTTGTGCTGGAAGGATGAAAAAATCACCATCGGCGACGGTGGCATCGGTAAGGTCACTCAAAAGCTATACGACACCCTGACGGGAATTCAGCAAGGGAAATTGCCTGATCCGTTTGGTTGGGTGGGAACAATATAAACCAAAAGCCTGATGGAAGGGGAAAGAATCAATGCAGCGCGAGGAAAGCATACGTACCCTAAACTGGTGTGAAAAAACCATGAGCGTGCTGCGGGAAAAACAGCTGGAAGCCTGTGAAAAGCGGCTGAGCAATTATCCTCAAAGAGGGTTGTTCTCCGGTTGTGGTCTTTCTGATATCCAGGACTTATGGAACCTATCCTATTATGCCTTGGAAAATCCCGGCATGCATGTGCTCCGCCAAGTAGAAGATGTTCAAGCGCTGGTGATGGATAACCTGAACCGTGAGGTTTCCTATGTTTCTGTGCGTGAGCATCTACTCTTGGAACGGCTCATCATGTTTGAAGGAGAAACGGAGCTGATGGACTGGGAGGAAGCCGGTGCGGCGGAAGCCCTGGTTTCCAGGCTCTGGTGTACCCTCACGGTAGATAACGATCATATCTTCTTGCATTTGCCCAAAGAGTTGCTTTTGCCCATGCTGGAGGCTATGAACCAAAAAGAGCACGCCGAAATTCGCGAAAAGCTGTTCAGGTTTGATGCCACGATTCACGGCCTTTTATATATTGCCGGGTTTTTGCATGCTCAGCAGCCCGTTCTTCACTTTTTGCAGGAGGTGGCAGGAAAAACAGATGCTGACTCCTACACTTTTGCACAGCGGTATCTTCGGGCGACCTTTGACTATACTACGGATGTGGAAGGCGAAATGATTCTGGTTCATCCGGGACTGGCAGATCCGGATCATTTGATTCGCCAGGTATTCCATAGCGGCATTACATCGCTGGAATTGTCTGAATCCATGATGTTGGGCGGCATGAACGGTATTTTTCCTGAAGAAGTGCCTATCAGCGAAGAAATGTCCGGCGTGCTGAAAGGTGCGCTCCGCCCGGAATACTCTTTGGAAGAGGCAGTCGAAGATCTTCGTATGCTGGCCAAACAGGGCGTTCCTTTGCCGGAAATGGAAAATGTGCTGTCATCCATGCTGTGGGTATTGCCTACCGACGCCATGCGCAGCGCCCTGAACCATCTAAGTGCACAAACACCCCGCTGGGCGGGTATGCAAGCTGCCCTGCGGCATTGAAAAAAAGGAGAATCCTGTGTCTGTCCAATCCTGGACCATTCCTGAAACAACACCGGCTATGACGCTGGAGAAATATGTATTGCGTACGCTTCCCGAACTGCCCGCATGGGTGGTTCGAGAAGCGTTTTCCCGTCGTGACGTAAAGATGGATGGCGTGAGGGTACCGGCAAGCACGATGATACGTCCCGGCGCGCTTTTACAGGTCTACGGCATTGAAAAAAAGACAAAGCCTCCGCTGAATGTGATATATGAGGATAATCATATTTTGCTGATCAACAAACCATCTAATATAAGCGTGACGGATGATGGGACAGGTGGAACAACTGTGGAGGACTGGGCCCTTGTCCATGTGCGTTCAGTGGGTGAAAACGCATTTCTGCCCAAAGCCTGCCATAGGCTGGACCACAAAACCAGCGGGTTATTGCTCCTTGCCAAAACAGCGGCCGCAGAGGAAATCCTCGTGAAATCTTTCCGGGAACGGTCTATGGAAAAGCACTATGTCTGCCTGGTGAAGGGAAATCCAAATCCGCAAGAGAAAATTCTGAAAGCTTATCTCATCAAAGATGCAGATGCAGCCAAGGTGAAGGTTTTTTCCCATCCGGTTTCAGGCGGCCTTCCTATCCAGACAGGATACAGGGTATTGCAAGGCGGAAATGTAAGCCGTCTGGAGGTTGATTTGATTACTGGGCGTACCCATCAAATTCGCGCGCATCTGGCGTATATCGGCCATCCTGTTTTAGGGGATGACGTGTATGGCGACAGGGCTTTCAACCGGGAACAGCATGCAAAACGCCTGATGCTATGCGCCACCCACATCACCCTGCATGGTGAAGGAGTACTGTCCTATTTGGACGGCAAAACATTTTCAATCATGCCTCCGTTTTGAATACTACTAAAGGAGTTATTATGCCGCATACTGCAAACGACTTGCCTATCAGGCTGATAGCATTGGATATGGATGGGACACTGCTTAATGAAGAGGGTGAAATCCCACAAGAAAATATTCATGCGCTTTTTGCGGCCAGAGATAAGGGAATTCACCTGGCTATCTGCAGCGGACGTCTGCCGGGGGACGCCGGATGTTTTGCCAGCGACGCCGGACTGGATGACAGTTTTATATTGGGCTTGAACGGTTCTTATTGCTTGGACAAGCCGAACGGGTCGCCTATTTTTATTCGGTATATGGAGGATAAAGCGGTTGAGGCCTGCCTTCATATTCTGGAAGCGGAAAGTGTTACATATTCCACGTTTGGGCGTAACCATATTGCCATCAGCCGTCCGTTTCGAACTGGTCGGGAATTGGAAAATTGGGGCTCCCATATAGAACGCAAAGGCTTATTGGAATACTCTTATGGTATGGATGGCATTAACCGCCAGCGGGCCCTGGGCACCAATAAAATCGTATACATTGAGCGGGAGGACCCGGAACGGCTCAAACACATCCGGCAGCAAATCATGCTGATTCCTCATTTGGAGGTAACAAGCTCCTGGGATAATAATATCGAAATAATGCCTTCGGATATCAACAAAGGAATTGCAGTAAAAGAGTTGGCCGGCCGTCTGAACCTTTCGGCAGAACAGGTAATGACGCTGGGAGATCATGATAACGATGTGACCATGCTTGCCTATGCAGGGTATGGGGTTGCCATGGGCAACGCATCGCCCGATGCCATGGCTGCTGCCAAATATGTTACCGGGGACAATAACGCATGCGGCGTGGCCCAGGCTGTCTGGAAATATGCCTTGGGGGAGCGGGACTAAGTACTGCCTATTCTGTATAAAGACGTCGGAAAAACTGGCGCCTTTTTGCTATGCTTCATTTCTCTTCGTTTAGCCGGGAGATGACCAATTCATGATAGCCTGTATCCGGATCGAAAGCTTTGGAGAACGTGAAACCTTCCAACACAAGCAGCACAATTTCCGCAGTGGTATTGACAATGCAGCCATCCATCAGGTGTCCGCCCAGGGTGGTCAAGTCCTCCCGGCTTAATGCAATATGCAAGTGAGTTCTGCTTTTTGATACCGTGCCCATAAGGGAGACAATCTCCATACGCTCGTGAAAGCCGTGGGTTGCAACCCCGCCTGCATCCCGTATATTCGCTTGCGATACACAGCCTACGGCGCTTAAAATCACTGCCGCGGATATCTGGTGTGTATCAGCAAATTCCTGGATGGATTTTAACAGATCCTGTCCTTTATGCAAACGAAAAGCATAGGTTTTCATTTTTATCTCCTTTGGTCATTATTTCTCTGTGCGTATGATAGGGTATTATAAGTCAAAGGATGCAAGCTGTCAAAAATGGCTAGAAAAGCATAGAAAGGTATTGCATGAATATAAATAATGACGTATAATCATGCGTAACCTCCCGGAATGCCGGGGACGAACGGAGGGGGATTATGCAAAAAGGATATCTGCTGCTGGAAAACGGGAAGATTTTTGAAGGAAATTGCTTTGGCGCAATCAATGAAGCCGTCGGTGAGTTGGTGTTTACTACCAACATGACCGGCTATCTGGAAACGCTTACAGATCCCAGCTATTATGGACAAATGGTCGTACAGACCTTTCCCATGATTGGGAACTATGGCGTCATTCCCCAGGACTTTGAGAGTAAAGCCCCTCACCTTTCCGCTTATATTGTCAGGGAATGGTGTGAAGCTCCAAACAACTTTCGCAGCCAGGGCAATTTGAATGACTATTTGAAATCGGCAGATATTCCAGGTCTGTGTGGGCTGGATACCCGGTCATTGACAAAGATTATCCGCCAAAAAGGCGTTATGAATGCAATGCTGCTGCTATCCTGCCCGCATCATACTGACGATTTGCTGAATAAAATGAAGGAATGGACCTCTCCCAAGGTAGAGGATGTGACCTGTAAGGACATTACGACCGAAACGCCCGAAAATCCCTTACACCGTGTAGTATTGTGGGATTTTGGAGCAAAGGGGAGCATTGGAAAAGCTTTGTATCAAAGAGGTTGTGAAGTAATAACAGTGCCAGCCGGAACTCGCGGGGATGAGATACTGGCTTTGCATCCCCAGGGAGTTATGCTTTCCAATGGGCCTGGAGATCCGGCAGACAATATTGATATTATTAAACAGATCGGACTGCTTTGTGAAGCGAAAATTCCCATCTTTGGCATTTGCCTTGGCCATCAATTACTGGCGCTGTCCCAAGGAGGGAAAACGGAAAAATTGAAGTATGGACACAGGGGTGGAAATCAGCCAGTGAAGGATTTAAAAACAGGCTGTCTCTATATGTCCAGCCAGAACCATGGGTATGCGGTATCTCTTAACTACTTGCCCAAGGGCAGTTTTCTTCGGTATGAAAACGGAAACGATCTCACCTGTGAGGGTATTGACTATTTGAATATTCCCGCATTTTCCGTACAGTTTCACCCCGAGGCATCCTGCGGCCCCTTGGATACACTTTATCTGTTTGACCGCTTTATGGCGCTGATGGGAGGGAATAATTATGCCCTTGAATCCTGATATAAGAAGGGTGCTGATCATCGGCTCCGGCCCTATCGTTATCGGCCAGGCGGCGGAGTTTGACTATGCCGGTTCCCAAGCCTGCAGGGCGCTTAAGGAAGCGGGGCTGGAGGTCATTTTGATCAATCCTAACCCGGCCACCATCATGACGGATCGGGCCATGGCGGACAAAGTGTATATAGAACCCTTGACGCTGGAGACCATTCGCCGCATTATTCTTCAGGAAAAGCCAGACAGCCTGCTATCCACACTGGGCGGGCAAAGCGGACTTACGCTTTCCATGCAGCTCGACAAGGAAGGCTTCCTGAAGGCTCATGGCGTAAAGCTCCTAGGTGCGAACAGGGAAACTATTGAAAAGGCGGAGGACCGCCAGCAGTTCAAGGATACCATGCTTGCGATCGGCCAGCCGGTCATTCCTTCCCTCGTGGTGGAGGATATACAGACCGCGTTGGAATTTGCCAAGGAGATCGGCTATCCGGTTATTGTACGCCCCGCCTATACATTAGGCGGAAGCGGCGGTGGTATCGCTCATACCAGGGATTCCCTATTGGAAATCGCTCAAAACGGCCTGCGGATGTCGCCCATCCATCAAATACTGGTGGAAAAATGTATCTCCGGCTGGAAGGAAATCGAGTTTGAAGTCATGCGGGACGCGGCGGGCAACGTAGTCTCCGTATGCAGCATGGAGAACTTTGACCCTGTGGGTGTTCATACAGGAGACAGCATTGTGGCAGCTCCTGCGCTGACGCTTTCAGACAAGGAATATCAAATGCTTCGCCGGGCAGCGCTGGATATCATCAGCGCCCTTAAGATTGAAGGAGGATGCAACTGCCAGTTTGCATTATATCCGGACAGTTTCGAGTATGCCGTCATTGAGGTCAACCCCCGGGTGTCCCGTTCTTCGGCTCTTGCCTCCAAGGCTACGGGCTATCCCATAGCAAAGGTGTCGGCCCAGATTGCTATCGGGTATACGCTGGACGAGATCAAAAATGCCATTACAGGAAAAACCTGCGCATGCTTTGAACCTGCCTTGGACTATGTGGTGGTGAAGCTGCCCAAATGGCCGTTTGACAAGTTTGTTTATGGCCGCCGCAGCCTGGGTACCCAGATGAAGGCTACCGGCGAAGTGATGGCCATTGGCACATGCCTGGAGCAGGCGCTGATGAAAGCTGTCCGTGGCGCGGAAATTTCTCAGGATACACTTCGCATGAAAAAGATGGCGCAGCTGAACGACGAGGCATTGCTGGCGTTTATTGATGACTGCACCGACGAGCGGCTGTTTGCTTTGTACGAGGCAATGGACCGGAGCATTACGCTGGAAAGCCTACATCAGCACACCGGGATTGATCTCTTCTTTTTGGAGAAGATCGCGCGGCTGCACGCAATGGAACAACGTCTGTCAAAAGGCAGCTTAACGGAAGAAACGTATCTTCAGGCAAAAAATATGGGTTTCCCCGACAAGGCTATTCAGCGGCTTACCGGATGTGACACTTTTAAGCCCCGTTTGCCTGTTTATAAAATGGTGGATACATGTGCTGCCGAATTTGAGGCACAAACGCCATATTTCTATGCCACGTATGATGAGGAAAATGAAGCGGAGGATTTTATCGGGAAACAAGCACAGAAGAAGCCCTGTGTAGTGGTATTGGGCTCAGGACCTATCCGCATCGGCCAGGGGATTGAGTTTGATTACGCTTCCGTTCACTGCGTAAGAACGCTGAAGAAGCATGGCTACGATGTAGTGATGATCAATAACAATCCTGAAACGGTTTCCACCGATTTTGACACTGCAGACCGGCTGTACTTTGAGCCGCTCACTCCTGAGGATGTAATGGGTGTGCTAAAGACGGAAAAGCCCGTAGGGGTTGTGGTGGCATTCGGCGGCCAGACAGCTATCAAGCTGACGGGCTTTTTGCGCAAGGCTGGAGTGAACATCCTTGGCACCAGCGCTGACAGCATCGATGCCGCAGAAGACCGCAAGCGGTTTGATGCCATATTGGAGTCGCTTCATATCAAGCGTCCGGCAGGATGCACCGTATCCACCAGTGAGGAAGCGGTGAAATTCGCCAACCGCCTTGGATATCCTGTTTTGGTGCGGCCCAGTTACGTGCTGGGAGGCCAGAATATGATCATCGCCTTTTCGGATGACGACATTCGGGAATATATGCAGATTATCCTTGCCCAAGGCATCGAAAATCCAATCCTGATAGATCAATACCTCCTGGGGGTGGAGGTGGAAACGGATGCCATCTGCGATGGAACCGATGTGCTGATCCCCGGTATCATGGAGCATATCGAGCGTGCAGGGGTTCATTCGGGAGATTCCATGGCCGTCTATCCCGCCTGGAATTTGAACGGCGCTTTGACCCAGCGGTTGATTGAGGCAACAAGGTCTCTGGCGCTGGCACTGAATACCATCGGCCTTATCAACATTCAATTTGTAATTTACAGAAACCAAGTCTATGTCATAGAGGCCAATCCCCGGGCCTCCCGTACGGTACCCTACATCAGCAAAGTGACAGGTGTTCCGGTAGTAGAACTGGCAGTACGCTGCATGCTGGGGGAGAAGCTCTCTGATATGGGGTATGGTACAGGCCTGTACCGGCAGTCACCCTACTATGCGGTAAAGGTACCCGCTTTTTCCTTTGAAAAGCTGAAAGACGTGGATACTCATTTAGGCCCGGAAATGAAATCCACCGGTGAAGTGCTGGGGGTAGGCCGTACCCTGGAGGAAGCGCTCTTTAAGGGCCTTGTCGGTGCCGGCTATCAGATGAAAAAGACAGGTGGCCTGCTTGTAACCGTTCGGGATATTGACAAGCGTGAAGCAACAGAAACGGCACGAAAATTTGTCGCGCTGGGATTCTCATTGTACGCCACCCCGGGCACAGCAAAGACTCTGATGGAAGCGGGACTTCCGGCAACGGTGGTCGACAAGGAGGATACAGGAGCTCTTCTGGAAAGCGGCAAAGTACAGTATGTCATTTCCACCTCCAGCAAAGGCCGTTTTCCAACTAAAAACAGTGTAAAAATGCGCCGCAAGGCGGTCGAACGGGCCATTCCCGTATTTACCAGCATGGACACAGCCAATGCGCTGGGAAGTGCCCTGAGTTCCCGCTATTCCCAAAACAGCGTGGAATTGGTGGACATGAACCACATGCGCAAGACTCGGGAAAAGTTGCACTTTCTCAAAATGCGGGCTACCGGGAATGACTACATTTACTTTGACTGCTTTGAACAGAACATCCCCAGCCCGGAATCCTTGAGTGTGCGTGTATCCAGCCGCCGAAAAGGCATTGGCGGGGACGGCATTGTTTTGATCCTTCCTTCAGATATAGCGGATGCAAAAATGCGCATGTTCAATTCTGATGGCAGCGAGGGGGAAGTAGCCGGGAATGCCATGCGCTGCGTAGGAAAATATCTGTACGAGTCCGGAAGGGTGCGCAAGGAGAATATATTGCTCGAAACCGGTGGCGGTATAAAAGCCCTGCAATTATACCTTCGGGATGGGATGGTATACTCAGCGTGTGTTAAAATGGGACAGCCTAATTTTGCTCCGCAGGCCGTACCTGTTGCCCTGGAGGGAGAGGTCGTTGGGCGAACCGTACCTTTGGCAGGGGAGGAAAGAAAGATTTCCTGCCTATCCATGGGAAACCCGCATTGTGTGATTTTTGTACCGGATGTGGACCAGGTGGATTTGGAAAAGGTGGGCCCTGCCATCGAATGCGATCCGCTTTTTCCCCATCGTGCCAATGTTTCCTTTGCCCAGATAATCGACCGAAATACTTTCAAAATGAGGGTATGGGAGCGCGGCATAGGGGAAACCTGGGCTTGCGGCACTGGGGCCTGTGCAGTAGCCGCCGCTGCCGTTCGGTGCGGTTTATGCGACCGGGATACAGATATCTCCTTAAGGCTTATTGGGGGCGAATTGGTCGTCCGCTTTGACGCGGAAGGGCTGTGGATGACAGGCGATGTGCAAAAGGA
>JAEVYX010000052.1 GCA_023392515.1 Bacillota bacterium
ACTTTTATTTTACATCTTGCTTTTGAAATCTCTCTTTCGCCGTTTTCATAACCAATTTTACATCCTTTACAGGCTTTCTCTTGAAATGCAGAGCAAGTCCTGCAGTAGGCTCCGCAACAACCAACCTCTGAGACAGACATATGCCTAAACTCCTTTCAACACAATCACTCAAAGGTTATCCTTCGACTTTGTTCTAGCGTCCTAATACATAGATAAGCGAGCCAGTTAGATGGTTTGTTCTTTTGGTGGCGGCGAGGAGCGTTGAACCCCTGAACTTATACAATATTATATATCCCGGAAATCATCCATAAGAGCCTTAATACACATTTTTTATCCTCATTGATCGGGAAAATATGGAAAAAAGGTGAGCAAGGAAAAGAACAACGAGATTTCGCTTAAACATCCCATTGGAATACCTCGTACATGTTTATTTACATATTGTAGCACAAAATGTACATTGTTTAAAATATTGCAATTAGATCAAAGGGGATTCGCCCCCTAGGCGTTATTGCCATGAAGTTCATGGTGGCGGACCTGATATTCGCATTCACGGAAAAGCAAATGTTAATATGCAAAAACAAAAAAGGCCGGAAACCTTCGTTATCCTGCCTTTTTTTGATGGTCTGGATAAGTGAACTTGAACCTGTGCCCTATTGGAATACGCATTTTTGGTCTTCCCATAATGAGCAATTAGCAGGCAGACGTCTACTTTTCTGATTTGAGTTCCCCATATTTATTGCGGCGAGTGGAAGGCAGGTTTATGGGAGCACTTTTTCGTTTTGGATTACGACCTTTTTTATTGGTCATTGTCTTCACCTCGATTATAGTTTGGGTCGAAATGAACGGAGCATTCTGGAAATATATACTTCGTGAGAGAATAAACACCTATTTATAACTAGCCATCCCGCCGACTTTGTCGACGCTCTGAAATAATGCGCACAACATTCACATTGGTTTCACCGTACATTCAATGTTCTTTGCTACCATCATCTTGAAAAATACGGTGAGGTGTTCATGATGAAAAAAATTGTTGCATTGCTGATGATATGCACGCTTACCCTTACTTCGTTCCTGGCGTTTGCGGAAAACAATTCCCCTCCGGCTGGCAATCCCCCTGAAATGCCCAGCGGTCAGGCTCCCGGCGGCGGTCCGGGCGGCAACGGCGGACCGGGCGGGGCACCGGGCGGGCAGAGCAGCCAGCCCAGCAGTTATGATGCCGTTTACTCCTATGGTGCGGATACCACCCTTTCCGGCGGTGCCTATCATTCCACCGGCACCGACGAGAACGCCATTCTCGTCACCGGCGGCACCACATCCATTGACGGCGTGACCATCACCCGCACCTCATCTGACAGCACCGGCGGTGACAGCGCCAGCTTCTACGGCGTTGGTGCGGCGCTGCTGGTTACAGGCGGCACGGCCAAGATTGCAAGCAGCAGCATAACCACCGATGCGGCGGGAGGCGCGGGGGTGTTCGCTTATGGCGATGGTGTGGCCTATGTATCCGATACGGACATCAACACCGATAAGAATACTTCCGGCGGCATACATGTAGCCGGGGGCGGCACCCTGTACGCCAAGAATTTGATGGTTACCACCAACGGCGAATCGGCGGCGGCAATCCGCAGTGACCGCGGCAGCGGAATAATGGTGGTGGATGGCGGCACCTATACCTCCAACGGTTTGGGCAGCCCCGCGCTCTACTGCACGGCGGATATCTCCGTCAACAATGCAACGCTTACAGCCAACGGCTCCGAGGCGCTGTGCCTGGAAGGCCTGAACACCGTACGGCTGTTTGATGCAAGCCTGACTGGTAATATGGCCGACCTTGCGCAGAATGACAATACCTGGACGGTGATCCTCTACCAGAGCATGTCCGGCGATTCCCAGGTGGGGGAAGGCAAGTTTGAAATGATCGGGGGTTCCCTGACCTCTCAAAACGGCGGCTTGTTTTACACCACCAATACGGAAAGCGAGTTCATTCTCTCCGGCGTGACCATTACAGCCACAGATGGCAGCGAATACTTCCTGCGCTGCACGGGCAACACAAACCAGCGCGGGTGGGGCACCGCCGGTGCCAACGGCGCGGACTGCAAGTTTACCGCCATTGCCCAGGAGATAAAGGGCGATGTGATTTGGGACAGCATTTCCAAGTTGGACCTGTACGTTACGCAGGGCAGTGTGCTCACCGGCGCGGTGCTGGATGATGAAGCCAACGCCGGCAGCGGCGGGGATGGCTATTGCACGCTGTATATTGATGGGGATTCAAGCTGGGTTGTTACCGGCAACAGCGTACTCACCACCCTCAACAACGCCGGGAAGGTGGTGGGCGCGGATGGCAGCGCCGTGACCATCATTGGCACCGATGGCACGGTTTACGTGCAGGGCAATAGCGATTACACCGTCACCGTTTCTAAGTACAACACCACCTGCGATACCGGCGATGCGGGCGTGGCTTCCAGTTGGAGCGATTACGCGGTGGAGATGTGAGCGGGTTTAACGCCAGGCATGCTTAGAAAACAGGGGATGGGGAAAAGGTTTCCTATTCTTTAATGTCGAAAGAATAAAGAAGAAACTGCCAATACCCCTTCCCGACCGAAAGCATGAGGATGCCACGATGAAGATGCGTCACATCCTGTCCCTTTTTCTGGCTGCTGCCCTCGCTTTTGCGCTGCTCCCCGCCGGGGCCGAGCCTCTTTCCACGGCAGAGGAGCTGTTCGCCCTGTATCCGGTTCCGGAGGCGCCCCTCCTTTTAGACCCCGCCTTTGACCCCCTCCTCACTTTGGTGAACCGTGAAAACCTGCTCCCCGCCTCCTTCAAGCCTGAGGTGGTCACGCCGGATGTCAAGGCCCGCAAGGGTGCCGCCATCGACCTAAGGCGGGAGGCGGCCTCTATCCTGGAGGCGCTGTTTGCCGATGCCCAGGCGGAGGGACTATCTTTGATGGCGGTTTCGGGATACCGCTCCTATTCCACCCAGCGGGCGATCCACGACCGGTCGGTGGAAAGAAACGGCCAGGAGCGGGCGGACAGGATGAGCGCCCGTCCCGGCGCCAGCGAGCATCAATTGGGCCTGGCCATGGATCTTTCCTGCGAATCTCTGAAAGGCGACCTCAGTTCCTCCTTTGCCAAGAAAAAGGAAGGCAAGTGGATCGCGGAGCACTGCGCGGCGTACGGCTTCATCATCCGCTACAAGGCGGAGTGGACATCCGTCACCGGCTATCAGGGGGAGCCCTGGCACATCCGCTATGTGGGCCGGGAGCACGCCATGTTTTTGGAGAAGTTGAATGTGCCCTTTGAGGTGTATGCGGAGTATTTGAAATTGGTTTGGAATGCCAATTCGAATGGGTGATGTCTCTCTTTTTTGACAAAATAAACCCGCTGCCATAAGGAGCAGCGGGCTTTTTCGTTTCGCAGCCGGACACGAAATGATGCGGGAAGAACGCCTGCCCCTTACCGCATTTCCTCCAAAGCGCGCTGGATTTCCGCCATCCTCTCGTAATAGCCCGGGATGGTGTGATGCGTCAGTTCTTTGCGGTAAAACCCAGCGTTGGGGCCTGAATCCTCAATCTGGGCAAACGCGCTCACGGATTCCACCTGCACGCTGCCTTGCACAGTCAGGGTGCCGCTGGCTTTGCGGGTGAGGCTTTCCACCCGCCGGATGTGGTAGGTGTCGGTGCAAAGGTATTCCTTCTTGCCATCCTCGGGGAGGGATGTGTCCACCGCCGCGGCCATGCGCCAGCGGGCGAAGACGACGGTCACCACATGGTGGATGATCTCCCCCTCCGCTACCAGCACGAAGCTAAGGCGGCGGAGCCTTTTTATGCGGAAGTACCGCGCGATGGGCACGCCCTTGAACGCTGCCTGATTGAGCAGCATCAAAAAGAGCAGCCCGGCCTGCCCTACCATGGCGGCTTGCGGGTTTGGAAAGCCCTGGCGGTACAGCGAAAGCAATAGCGCATCCAAGGCCAGGGAGGGCAGAAAACATAGAAAAAGCCGCGGCAGATAGATGCGGCGGTAGGCGGTCGGGTCGAAATCATGCTGCATGGGGGAGCACCTCGCTTGGGAGGATGGTGTAATGGGAGAAGTTTGTTATCCTAGCTTTTTGTAATTACCTTGACCGCAGAATTCGATGATTTCTTTGTCACGCAATACCTGAAGTTGCTGCCGAATTTTGTCCTTGATACGATGGTTTTCGGGGTGCTTTAACGCCAATTCATCTTCAAACGCATACATTTTGTCCAATGAAAAATGCGTATCTGGAATGCGGTGAATGCAGTTCAAAATATCCAGTATCCATCCTCTTGCATCCATACGATAATTGGCAATGAAACTGGTCTTTTGAATCTTCTGCAAAACACTGTCCACTGGAAGCTGTTCTTTATTTTTAACAAGAAAGATTTTGCCCTCTTCGGGGATTTGACTAACTAAGATGCTGCACCCGACCCAGCCTGCCCTGCGTGCGGTGGGGGATAACGGCTTTCTTTTTTCAATGGCATCCGTTACCCAGAAGTGCTTTGGGATGATGAACACATTCTCAACAGCCAACCTCGGCTTATTATACTGTAACACGAAAAGGCTTGGATTGTTGATGGAACGTATCCTTTCGATCATTGTCTCATATGCGCCATCGCTGACCTTCTTGCCGATTGCCCCACTCTTACTTTTTAGTTCATATTCCTCTGCACAATGCGGGCAGTAAAAATCTGCAACGGGTCTGTTGTTTTCAAAACGATGGATATAATCATTTCCGCAGTATGGGCAATAAAGATTCTGGTTTGCCCAGTTTTCCGTGATAACGCGTATTCTTTGCGAATTGCTATTGTAGCCGTTAGCAATATCTGCATGCATTTGTAGATTCATATGTATTGTCTGGCAATGTTAAGCCATAGCCTTTCTTTGACTTGGGTATATGTATAGAGATAATGTTCTTATGTAATTCTGCGTAGGGGGAGCTATGGTGGGCTATAGCGACTGTTTGCATCCAAATTGTTGCCTGCTTCATTGCAATATTTTTCCCTTTTACAATGCTTCTCTCAGATCACACAAAACGACATTTTTGTATTGTTGTAGTTCTGTTTATGCAAGGAAGCAAAATGATTTGTTAGTCTAATTTATACTTGTTGAGGAAGGTTGCTTTATGACATTATTTTTTCAATAACATTGCCAAATGCAGAGTACTTGATGATTATTCGATTGTATGCTAAAGGTTCAACATCCTTAAGGAAGGATAAGTAACCCATTATGACATTTGCATCACCTTCTCCTTTTACAATCTTTTTGTATACCATATCTTTGATTTTGTTCCGCATCTTGAGGCCAACCGATACCTTGTTATCATTTGTTATAATTAATCCCGTAACCATTCTTCGTCCTTTTGCTGACATGAAACGAGTTTTATGCCGATTCAAGGAGAAATGAAGCATTTGTAGTTGTTGCTCAAAGAAATCAACAATCCCACTATCAATAAATGCAGATGATGATATATACATATCATCGGCATATCTCGAATACTTCAGTCCGCGATTCTTTGAAAACTCAATTATTGATTTGTCAAAATCAAAAAGAATTGCATTCGAAATAATAGGTGAGCTTACAGCACCGATGCACATGCGATTATTGCGCAAGCATATCCTATTTATTGTGTTACATGCCTCAAGAATCTGATATGGGTATCCATCAAAGGCAGTTCTATTGGCTGTAAGGAGATGCTTAATATGTTCACCGTTGATTGATTCAAAAAAATGCTTGATATCCATATGCAAGATAAACTTACTTCTAGAATGTATTTCTGCATGCTTTTTTATTGAAACACCTTTTCGATAGGCATATGCTGCGTCGGAAACAGGGCAACGAGCAAATATATTTTCTGCGCACCAGTATTGTAGAGTCTTCAATTCTGGGCTTGGATGGGAAATTCTTCGTGGCTCCCCATTGGGTTTCATTATACAATATACTTTGTAATATTTATCACTATTCGAGACTAAATTGGATAGATAATTTTCATCTAGTTGTAAATTTTGCGATATGTACTGCAAAATGTTGCCCATCCTGTTATCCCACCTTGTATTTGTATCTTCTTGAAAGAATGCGACATCTATTGCGGCTTAATGACGCAGGCGAAAAAGTAAAAAGAAGATTCGATGAATTATTCAAATTGCCTAAAGCAAAGAGATTATTCTCTTGCTTAATCACATTAACCTTTACTAATAGCTTAAGTAGATAGCTCAGATGTATTCGGCTACTAAATTGTTTGCCGTCCCTTTTTACGAATTCAAAAGAGGAGAGGTCTTTGATTTGCTTATACACATAAACCAGATCTTCTTTGGATACTGGCTGTAATAGCCTTATTAGTTCAAGTATCTCAACTATAAACGAACCTAAGCTAATATTGCTTGTCGTTTTAGGATTGACCTGTCGCTTATTTAGTGCGCATTTCTGTTGCATACTTTTGAGTAAGGTGTCTGTTTCATGAATTAACTCTCTACTGCTCAATAACGCTCCTTCCAAATCTGCATATATGACTGGGACTTTTCCATTTTTAGCCTTTTCAACTGGCCCGTGATTAATGAATGAATCATCGTTTCTATATTTTTGGTTAAGTATAAGAATTAGTTTGTCCATGAATAGTGTTTCTTGAAATGTAAAAGCACCGAGTTCACAGGATGATCCCATGCTTTCAACAAAAATAATTATGCAGTCACTAATTTCCGCTAAGAACTCTTCGAAGGTAAGCAGATCAATCTCAGAAAGAAAACCATTTTCCCAGAGGCGTTCTGATAATACAATATGTGTATTAGGTGCTTTGGCTAAAATATATTGTTCAATTATGCCGCGATTTGATTCGTAATATTTCTCAGGTGTTCGTGGATCAACACCTTTACCGCAAAGGAAAATAAATTTGGGATAATATACATACTTAAAACTTTCGGATGCCAGATGTTTTTTTAGCTCGTCTATTATTGCTTTTGTGTAAATGAACTGCTGTTGCATCACAATCACCTTTGCATATATAGGGTTTTACGTATATTGGCATAAAAAAGAAGAGATTTTTACAGAGGCGTGTTTTCACTGACGCTTCATGCTAGGGCATGAAGCGTCAGTGAAAACACGCTTACATGCCTAGCAATTCAACTTGCCCTAATTGCATAAGGCATATATACCACAAAAAAGTGATACAATACTACTAAAAATCTCTTCAACAAAATATTACCACAAATTACAATTAATATCAAGAGATTGATATAGCTTATTATCTATATCAACGTTTAGAATCTATAAGCCGATTTGCACATGGCTTGTTCGTTATTTTAACATCAGCATGTTGTGTTGTAATAGTGGTTGACTATGAAAAGAAGAGATTCCATAAATAACTTATACTAGCAAACTTATTTGTCTCGCTGCTTGCTACCGCCTGCAACGCTTGTTTCGCTGGATTAATTCGTCCCGCTAATATCACCTGCCGAGGAAATATTTTTTCTATCCCCCTAGATAGGGTTTCACAAGGGATTTATCCCTTGGGCAGAGAGGTTGCAGGGGATGCGGCGCCTCCCCTGCTTCGTACCTATTCTACCTATTGCCTCCGCTTGAATCCTCGTGTCCGGCCACCTTCTTGCCCACCCTAGCAGCGATCTCTTCGACGGGCTGGATGGGCGCAATCACGTCAAGAAATTTTGACATAAAATACAAATTTTAAATAGAAGCGCCCCCCACACAGAGGGCGCTTCTCTCAACCAATTTTCTATTCCGTTTTCCCTTACTTGATAAACAAACTGAGTATCATCAATTCCACAAACCCTGTCGCCCAGGCGACGGTGGAGGTGACGGACCAGTTGCGAATCTGCTCCTTGGTTTCGGTGAAGCCCATCAGGTTATTCACAACCCAGAAGTAGCTGTCGTTGAAGTAGGAGAAGAAGAGGGAGCCGATGCAGGCCGCGAACGCGCCCAGCAGCATGCTGGCGCCGGAGGCCGCCACGATGGGGGCGCAGATGCCGGCGGCGGTTACCATGGCTACCGTGCCGGAGCCTTGGATGAAACGGACCAGGGTAGCGATGAGGAAAGGCAGCACGATGATCGGGATCGCGGTCTTTGCCATTTGCTCGGCGATGTATTGGCCGGTGCCGCTAACCTTCAAAATGTTGCCCAGCGCGCCGCCCGCGCCTGTTACCAGGATGATGATGCCGGCGGATTTGATGCCCTTTTCCATCTGCGCCAGTGCTTCCTTGCGGCTCATGCCCCGGCCCAGTACGAAGATGGCCAGGAGAAGGCCGATGCCCACGGCGATGATGGGGGTGCCCAGGAACACGATGATCTGCCCGAAGGCGGAAGCGGCGATGCCCGCGGAGGTGAACACGTTGTTGAGCAGGATCAGGAGGATGGGGACGATCAGGGGCAGGAAGGAATTGAAAGCGGAGGGAAGCTCCCGGGAGGCGGTGAGGGATACGCCCTCATATTCGCCGTGCTTTTCGGGGCGAATCCAGCCTTCGCCTTCATCGGCGGGCAGCTGATAAATCTTTTTGCCCAGCCATTGGGTGTACAGGGTGGCCACGATCGCCATGGGCAGGGCGATGACAATGCCCAGGAGGATGAAGCTGCCCACATCCACCCCAAAGGTGCCGGCCACGCCCAAGGGGCCGGGGGTGGGGGGAACCAGGGAGTGGGTGATAACTAGGCCGGCTGCCAGGGGGCCCGCGATGGCGATGATGGAGCGGCGGGTCTTTTTGGAGATGGCCCTGGCAATGGGGCTTAAAATTACAAAACCGGAATCGCAGAAAATCGGGATGGAGACGATGAAGCCGGTCAGCGCCATGGCCCAATGCTCACGCTTTTTGCCAAAAAGCTTGATAAAGGTCAGCGCCATGCGCTCCGCGGCGCCGGTGGCGTCGAACAGCTGCCCCATCATGACGCCAAAGCCGATGATGATGCCGATGCTGCCCAGCGTTCCGCCAAAACCGCTGATAATGGCGGCGGATACATCCGGGGGCTTCATGCCGCCGATCAGGCCGATGACGGTGGCGGCGATGATGAGGCCCAGAAACGCATGAACCTTGGTTTTGAGGATTAACAGAATCAAGAGTACGATACCGATGAGCAACGCAACGATCATTTGGGTTCCTGCATCCATGACTGTTTCTCCTTCCTTTTTTACGCCGCAAGGGGTGCGGATGGAAAGCGTTCGTGGTGATAAAGCACTATCTATATCATGTCAAATTTATTCTTAAAGATGGGATCCGAAGGTTTCCAAAGGGCGACCGGAAAGCCCTTTGGTCGCGCCCGATGGCGCGAAACCCTTAATCCTGAATAACTTTACATGATTGGTGTAACATCCCCACGCATGCTTTTCATACGCAGAAGAGTTGGCTCTTTACGCTTTTGTAAAGTGGGGCGCGTATTTCACCGCAAGCCGGACGGCCTCGATCATGCTGACGGCGCTGGCGATGCCTTTGCCTGCAATATCAAACGCCGTGCCATGGTCGACGGAGGTGCGGAGGATGGGCATGCCCGCGGTGATGGAGATGGTGCGCTCGAAATCCAGCGTTTTGGTGGCAATATGGCCCTGGTCGTGGTACAGGCTCAACACGCTGTTGTACCTGCCATGCAGCGCCTGATGGAACACACTGTCCGCGCCGATGGGGCCTTCCACCTTGTAACCTTCCGCCTTCAACTCTTTCACGGCGGGCATAACCTCCCGCACTTCCTCATCCCCGAAAAGGCCATGTTCGCCGCTGTGGGGGTTCAGCCCCGCAATGGCCATGACGCCCTCCGTAACGCCCATTTTTTCAAGGGCCTTCGTGCAGCGCTTCACATAATCCTTGATCCGCTCTTTTGTAACCATGTCGCAGGCCTTGCGCAGGGAAACATGCCTGGATAAAAAGAATACTCTCAGCCCCCGCACCTCAAAGAGCGTTAAGGGATCGTGTGCGCCGGTCAGAGCGCTGAAGATTTCGGTATGACCGATGAATGGGACGCCTCCTTCCCTGAATGATTCTTTGTTGACCGGCGTGGTGGAAACCGCGGCAACCTTCTTTTCGTTAGCCAACTCGATCGCCTTGGCGATGTATGCATAAGCCGCCTGGCCGCACATGCCGCTGACCTGGCCGACGGTTAGCTTCTCCATATCCACATTGTGCAAATCAATCAAATTGAGAATGCCTTCGGAATAGTCGCCCTCTTCCGGGTCGGTAATGGTTTTGATGTTCAGTTTCGGCGCGTTGGGGAAGGTCATGGCGTTTTTGAGAACCTTCATGTCGCCTACCACCACACAGCGGGCGGCGGCGTGGGTGTCTTTATCCGCAATGGTATGCAAAACAATTTCAGGGCCGATGCCGGCCGGATCTCCCAGGGGGATTGCGATAAGCGGTCTAGCCATATGAAGGATGCCCCTTTCCATTTTCTCTATCAGATTTTTTCTTTCAGGTAGCGCACACAGGTGACCATGGCCTTTTCGTTGCCGACCATGCCGCCCTTGCTGATGAATTTCAGCCCCGGGAACGCGCCGCCGATGAGTTCGCCATACCCGGCCAGGGGAACCACTTCATCCATCAGTTTCAGCCCTACCGTGCCCATGCGCTCGTTGATGGCGCCGGTGATGTCCCCGCCGGTGGAATACAGGCCCTTGAAGGAGGGCTCGGCTGTGAGAATGGCGCAGGCGATGGCAGCAATTGCATCGTTGATGAGGCCGGACAATTCCTCCATGGTCATGCCCCGCTTTTCCATGTACGGCTCAAAGGGCACCCTGCGCTCGGGGTCGATGCCGCAGCCCACCACGGAAAACAGGTCGAACTCGTTCTTTTTTAACAGGACCGCTTCTACCACACGCTCAATCTCCCGGCGGCAGTGGGCTTCGCTTTCCAGCACTTCGGAAATTTCCACGTAAACATTATGCACGGGCAAGTCGGACAACAGCTCCTTAAACTGGGCACGGGCCACGCCGTTCACGCTGCCGATGGCGCACAGCACCTTATCCCCATGTACGTTGGGGGCGTGGGGCAAAACCCGCTTGGCTACCGTGGCGGTAAACACGCCGGGGTCTACGGGGAAAAATTTCACCCTTGCGATGAGCAGCGCATAGGCGATGATCTCCATATCCTCCTGAGTGACGGAATCGCAAATCAGAATGCGCGCCCCGGCTTCCTTGTGCTTTAAAATCAGCTGGGACAGGCTTTGGGGGCCGGCGGCGATATCATCCAGATGGATGGTGGCCACGGGGTACTTCGATTGGGCCAGATAGAGTACCTTGGCGCTGGAGGTGGTGATGGGGTTTTTCGGGTCCTTCGCAGCCTCGGTATGCAAAAGGGGCACCCCGTTTACCAACAGATACCCGCCTACCAGGCACCGCCCGGAGGAGGGGAAGCAAGGCACGCAAACGGCCAGATAATCGCTGCCCAGCCGGTCCAAAAAGGCATCCGTCTCGCTACCAAGATTCCCCCGAAGGGTGGAATCAATGCGCTTTGCGTAAAGCATCACATCATCCTGCATAAAAGCGTCCAGTGCTTGGGCAACCGCGCTGTAGGCATCCGCCGGGGGAATGGCCCGGCTGCCGGTGGGTATGACCAGACAATCGCACCCGTCCAACCCGAACCCGTCCAGCTTTTTGGCGCTGAGAAGTGTGTTCGTTTCAAAACCGTTCTTTTTGAGCAGTACCCCCGTGGCGTTTGCCCCGGTGAGGTCATCTGCAATAACGACGCATTTGGCCAATATCGTTTCCCCCTATAAGCTTATACAGTCACCAGGTTGATGCCGCGCTGGGCAAACTTTTTGCGCTCGGTTTCGGTAAAGGCCGCATCGGTAATCACGGCCGCATAGTCGGACAATTGATCGATTTTGTACAGCGCCTGGCAGTGGAACTTGCTCATATCGGTCACCAGGTAGCAGGTTTCGGCAATGGTGTGAATCGCCCGCTTCAGGTAGGCCTTCTCCTGGGTGGGGGTGAAAGCCTCATACCCGTCGCTGATGCAGGCGGCGCCCACAAACGCCACGCTGACGCGCAGTTCTTTCAAAGCGGCCAGTGTCATGTTGCCGATCATGCTCCCGGTGCTTTTTTGCATCTGCCCGCCCAGCATAATCACATTGGCTTCGCTCTTTTGAAGCAGCAGGCCGATTTTCAGGTCGTTCGTCACAATGGTAAGGTCCGGAACATCGCACAGCGCTTCCGCAATGCAGTAGGTGGTGGTACCCGCGTCCAGGTATACGCTCATACCGGGGGAAACCAGCGTGGCACAATAGGCGGCCAGGCGGCGCTTGGGCTCCAGGTTGGAGGCCAGCTTTTTGTCGTACTCCGCCTCGCTCTTCAGTTCGCCCTTGAGAACCGCCCCGCCATGGCAGCGGCGGATGTTGCTGTAACGCTCACATTCCGCAAGGTCGCGGCGGATGGTCATCTCGCTGACCTGAAAGGCTTTTGCCAGGTCTTCCACCGTTACGGAGTGCTTTTCCTGCACGAGAGATATAATGTTCGCCCGGCGCTGCGCTGCCAGCATCCTGTAGCCTCCTAACAAAATCAAACACGAAATAAGTTGGTTTATGATAATATATGTTTGTTTTTGTTAATTATACCGACGGGAGAAAACTTCGTCAACAGGATGGAACAGAACCGTCAATATATATAATTTTATGATAATAAATAGTGCGATATTAATAAAACCACATGAAAAGTAATGTAAATCGTGCAACACATTGTCCCCTGATACAGGGTTTATTATCACAAGCCTGGGAAAAAAGTGAGCATTGGGAAACTGAATGGTAAAAAAACGGCTGCGCTGATTTTTCGGCATGAAAAGGGGGGGGAGAAAAATCTCCCTCCTTTTTTGTATGCTGAAGGCGGCGGAAAGCCGGCACTTCGGACAGACGATGAGGAGGAATAGAATGGACGGCATGGAAGGCGCGAGCCTGGTTCAAAACACAGCCCAGGCGGGCGCGCAGGATTTCGCCGGGGAATGCCCGGCACAAGGCAAGGACGGCGGCGGGGAAGATACGCAGGTCGCCGGGATGAAAACGTCAAACGGCGGTGACAGCGAAAACAAGGCCGCCGGGAAGCTGCAAAAGTACCGGAATGTGAGCCGCTACGGCGGCGAACCGGGGCAAGACGCGGCCCAGGCAAAGGAGGATTTGGCCGGGGAGACCGGCAGGGAGCTGGACGCGGAGTTTGAGCGCCTGATCAGGGACCGGTTCAAGGATGCCTTTACAAGGCGTACCCAGGCTATTATCAACAAGCGCTTCGGACAAATGAAGGACATGCAGGCCCAGGCGGAACGGCTGAAGGATGCCGCGCCTATTCTGGAAAAGCTGGGCATCCGCTATGGCATCCCCGACGGGGACGCACAGAAGATTTTGATGGCCCTGGATGGAGAAAGCACCCAGGAGACGGAGGAAGCCGCCCAACGGGAGATGAGCGTGCCGGAACTGCGCCGGGTAAAGGCCCTGGAACAGGAATTGAACGTGCTGCGCAGGGAACAGACCCGGCGTCTTTCGGCGGAACAGGCGCAAAGGCGCAGCCAGGAGGTGCAAAAGATCCACGCAACCTGGCTGCAGGACGCACAAGCCCTGACCCTGACGTATCCAGCCTTTGCCCTGGACCAGGATATGCAAAACCCCGTCTTTGCCAGGCTGATTGGCAGCGGCGTGGACATGAAAAGCGCCTATGAGGTGGCGCACAAGGATGAGATTTTGTCCGGGGCTATGGCCTATACCGCCCAACGGGTGCGGGAAAAAACCGCCCGGGATATCGCCCTGCGGGGCCTTCGCCCCGAGGAAAACGGAATGAGCGGCGGCGGGAATGCGCCGCCCAGGGTGGACGTGTCAAAGAGTACCCGGGCGCAAAGGGAACGCTGGGAACAGGAAGCGGCGAAGCGTAGGGTTTCGCTGAGGTGACGGGGGCAGAGGACGCTGTCCTCTGCACTCCTGCCCAAGGGATTTCATCCCTTGGAAATCCCTATATAGCCCACGGCAAGCCGTGGGCTGGGTAGAAAAATATTCATTATACGGATGGTTTTTGCACTAAGGATGGTTGGGGGGAAAGAGATATATTTATTTCCCCTTATACAGGGATTCCCAAGGGATGAAATCCCTTGGGTAGGGTTTAAGGGGCATAGCCCCTTAAAGAAGAAAGGAGAACACATATGAAAGAACTGCAATGGAGCCTGCAATATTTTGCCACCCAGACTACGCAAAGCCCGGGGCTGAGCGACGAAATGCGGACGTTTTACGAGAAGCGGCTCATCGACCTGGCGGAGCCCAGGCTGATCCACGCCCAGTTTGCGGACAAGTATCACATTCCCAAGCATGGGGGCAAGCAGATTGAGTTTCGCAAGTATTCGCCCCTTGGTAAGGCGGTAACGCCGCTCGTAGAAGGGGTCACGCTGGAGGGGAATAGCCTCACCGTATCCGCGGTGACGGCGACGCTGAACCAGTACGGCGATTGGATCGGCCTGAGCGATATGCTGGAGATGACCGCCATTGACAACAATGTGGTCCAGGCCACGAAGCTATTGGGCAACCAGGCCGGGCGCACCCTGGACACCGTGCTTAGGGAAGAACTGGCCGGCGGCACCAATGTATATTTCGCGCCCAAGGTGGCCGGGGATACCGTAACGGAGGTAACGGGCCGGGCAGGTCTTGACATGACGGCCAAGCTGACTCCGGACCTGATCTTCCGGGTGGCCGCGCACCTGAAAACCATGAATGCCGACCCCATCGACGACTGCTTTGTGGCCATCATCCACCCCTATGCCGCCTATGACCTGATGCGCAACCCGGAATGGATTGACGTGTACAAGTATCAAAGCGCCGAGAACATCTACCAGGGCGAAATCGGCAAGCTGGGCGGCGTCCGGTTTGTGGAGACCAGCGAGGCCAAGATCTGGAAGGATAATACCTGCCCCCTGGACGGCGCGGACCGCCTGGCGGTGTTCGGCACCCTGGTGGTGGCCGCCCATGCCTATGGGGATACGGAGTTGGAGGGCGGCGGCCTTCAGCACATCGTAAAGCAGCTGGGCTATGCCGATGAACTGAACCAGCGCTCCGCCTGCGGCTGGAAGGCAGCCAAGGTGGCCCGCCGCCTGGTGGAGGAGTACATGGTGCGCATCGAAAGCTGCTCCGCCTTTTCCAAGACCGCCGATGCTAATTAACTGAGAAGAAGAAACGCCGGGGCGCAAAACGCCCCGGCCCAAACGCATAAGGAGGAACACACATGGAAGACCGGGTTGCAATCAAGCTGTTCAAGGATGGAAAAGAGTACAAGGATGATGTGTTTGTAGGCGTCAATGGCCGTAAATATCTGATTCAGCGAGGCGTGGAAGTGATGGTGCCCCCCGAAGTGGCCGAGGTGATCCGCCTGAGCGAGTGCCAGAGCGTGGCGGCCGGGGAATATCTCACCCGGCTTGTGGACGCATTCGACGAGGAGAACGTAAAGCCCGGCGCCGGGAGCGTGAAGAGGCGGAAACAGTAAGGGATACAGTAAGGGACACAGGGGCGCTGCCCCTGGACCCCGCCAAAGAGATAAATCTCTTTGGAATCTCTATT
>JAEVYX010000069.1 GCA_023392515.1 Bacillota bacterium
TTGATGGCCTGCAGTTCGCTTTCCCGCATCGGCGGTGCGCAGGCAGGGCAGCGGGTAAGGCTGTCAAAGGGAGCGGTTCCCAGCTGGCCGTATGTAAAGCCTGCCAGGGGCAAAAACTTTTCTTTTACATCCGGGCAATTCTCCACGCTGTGGTAATACTGCCCTCCCTCGGGGTTGTAGTAAAGGGTCGTGTCCGCACTGGGGATGGAAATCTGCCTGCCCTTGTAGTCCTCCCAGATCAGCACCTTGGTATTCAGGTCCAGGTTTTCCCACAGCCAGGCCATGTTGACGCCCTGGGGGTTTCTTTTCCGCTGAACACGGACGCAGCCATGGCTGGCCTTAGTGCCCAATTTGGGCTCAGTCTTGTTGAAATACTTGCTGCCGTCAGCATTTAAGGTATAGGGCACCTGATGGATCAAATTTCCATTATTAAAACGCAGCGCCATATCGCAGATCAGGTTATCGGACTTGAACTGCCCCACCCGGCTGACGATGAGGTATTCACCCGCCTGGGTTTCGTTATAGGGCTGCCTCTCGTTTTGCAGCCCTGTTGAAATCAGCAGTTCGGTAAACAGCTTGCCGTCTGAAAACACATACATCCTCTGGGTCAGCTTATCCAGGACGACGCCATATTTGGAGGAAGGCTTTTTGGTTTGCAGCAAATTAGTTTTCACATAGCCCTGAACCATTTGCGCCCAAACCTCCACGCTGCTGCCGTGGAATGAACTGGAGTAGGCCTCCACCAGGGACCAGCCGTTGTCCAATGTCTCCAGCACTCTTACACCCTGGGAGTCATAAGTGACTTCCCCCACCGCCGCGGCGTTTTCATCAGGTTCGGCCCGTAGTTTGAAGGCCAGCTTCTGTTCACCTTTCAGAACGGTCATGGGCTGCATCAGCACTTCCCAAACGGCGGCCTCGTCTGTAATATCCATAGGCAGCGTCCAATAGTTCAGCTCCTGCCCGGCAGGATAAGGGCTGAAATCTGCAGGGGATACGGCTCCCCCATCGTTTTGCGGGACCGTGGCGTCATCGTTTGCCAAGGGCTCGCCTGTTCCCTGCTGCAGGGCCTGCTGGGAGTCCGCATTGGCTTCCTCCACGTTGATGGACACATACTGCGCGTTTGAGGAAAAGCCCGTATCATCCGTCAATTGCAGAATCAGGGTATAATCACCGGGAACAAGTGCGGTGCCGTTCACAACCCCATTCCAGGGAATATCCGTTTCCCCTGGGGGAACATTCCCTTCGTATAAAAGCGCATCTCCCGTATCCTGCTCCAAGGCCATGGTAAGTTTCCCTGCCATGCTGGCGTCTACATGCATGTACCAGGAGCTGCCGGGAGCTATATGGGGATCGCTGGGTGCGACGTGGTTCAAAACCGGACTTAAAGCGCCCACCGTAACCGGCGTCTGCGCGGCGGCACCGTTTATTTCCAGCACCAGTGTATATTCTCCGCCAGATACAGGCTGGCCATTTACGGTGCCGTCCCAGCTCAGGTTATTGCGGCCGGATTTGGCATCATACTGCTCGTAAAGGGTCGCTACAACCGTTCCGGCGGCATCCTTTAACACAAGGCTGGCCTTTCCCGGCTGTGCTGCATCAAAGCTCAGGCGGATGGCTTTCCCCGGCCGAATCAGCTCCGGCGGGTCAACAAAGGTTAATGCGCCCTCCGACAGCACGGGGATCAGAGTACCTATCATGACAGCAGCCACAATCAAAGCGGCAAGCCGTTTCAGTTTTTGCATATGTCCTCCTTGCATGGAAAGAATGGTCTGGGGTACACCCAAATTATACCGGGGTGTATACAGGATTGCAACCCTTCCAATTGTAACAAAATGGGTCGTCACTTATTGTGACAGGTCCGTACCCGATATTACATTCCGGATGCGGATTTGCACTTCAGCGCTTCATATTTCTGCGTAAAAAATGCGATTTTATGGGTTACCTTGTCAAGGTGCTTTTGCATCATCTGCATCTGCTCCTCCACAGACTTTTTATGGGCGACAAGCATTTCACACCTTTGGGGCAATGTTTCATCCCCCATCAGGCTGAGCTCTATAAATTCCCGAATCTGCTTGATGGACATGCCGGTGCTTTTCAGGCAGCAAATAAGCCCCAGGCTTTCCATATCCTCTTCAGAAAAGCGGCGTATGCCGGACTGTGTACGCTTAACACAGGGCAGAAGCCCCTCTTTTTCATAATACCGCAAGGTGTGAGCCGTAAGCCCCGTCCGCCTGGATGCTTCTTTCATGGAAATATCCACGGATACGCCCCTTTCAAGAGAAAAATTCTTTCGCTGTTGACTTAGAGTTAACGCGAAGGTTTATACTAGCATTAGTATAGCAAAACAATGTGTTTCCGACAAGGAGACTTAAAGGAGTGAAATTACCATGCAATCCGTACAGGATACTTTCAAACTTGTGAATGGCGTGTCCATTCCCTGCGTAGGGTTTGGCACTTGGCGGACACCGGATGGGGAGGTGGCTGTTTCCTCTGTAGAAGCCGCGCTTGATGCCGGGTACCGCCACATCGACACCGCGGCCGCCTACGGCAATGAAAAAAGCGTGGGCATCGCCATCAAAAAAAGCGGTATTTCCCGCAAAGATATATTTGTAACCAGCAAATTGCACAACACCGACCACGGCTATGAAAACACCCTTCGGGCCTTTGAAAATACGCTTGCTGAACTGGATATGGATTATCTTGATCTGTATCTCATCCACTGGCCCAACCCCATCTTCTTCCGGGAACGCTGGAAGGAGGCCAACGCCGGTTCCTGGAAGGCCTTTGAGGAATTGTACGAAGCCGGGCGTATAAAAGCCATTGGTGTCA
>JAEVYX010000019.1 GCA_023392515.1 Bacillota bacterium
CCCAGTTCCGTCATGTTGGTGGCAATCGGCTCCACCCGCCAGTTGTGGCGCTCGGCATACCGGGCGTACATTCTAAGCAGGTCGGCAGCAAACAAGCTGGCTTCCTCGCCGCCAACGCCGCCCCGTATTTCCATAATTACATTACGCTGGTCGTTGGGATCCTGGGGCAAAAGGAGCAGCTTCATCCGGGTTTCCAGCTCTTCCTTTTGCTTTAGAAGGCCATGCAGCTCTTCCTGTGCCATTTCTTCCATGTCAGGGTCCTTTAACAGGGCTTCTGCCTGCGAAATCTGATCCAGCAGGTCCTGGTATTCTGCCCAGGCCTGCACGCAAGGCTCCAGCTGGGCATGCTCCCGCACCAGCTTTTGCCACAGCCCCTGATCGGCAATAATGTCCGGTTGGGATACGGCGGTAGCCAGCTCTTCATATCTATTTTGCATCCATTCAAACTTGTCAAACATGGGCGCCTCCATAAACGGGATTGGGGTTCTGGGCATGTACCACCCGAAGTATATCGCTCAGATCAGAAAATGCTTCCACCTTTAAAAAGTAGGGCTGAAACAGGTTTACGACATCTTCCGCCTGGCCGTCTCCCACTTCGCAAAAAAGCGCCCCGCCGGGGCGAAGAAAAGATGGAGCCTCCCGGCTCAGCTTTTTGTAAAAATATAGCCCATCCTCCCCGCCGCAAAGCGCCATGTAAGGCTCCCGAAGGACTTCCGGCTGAAGCGTTGGGCACACGGATACAGGGATATAAGGGGGATTGCAAACGATCAGGTCGAACACCTGCCCCTTCACAGCATCCAAAAAGTCACCTTTAGCAAAGGTTACTTTTGCCTGCAGCGCTTCGGCATTCCTTTGGGCTACCTGCAGCGCATCCGCCGACAGGTCTGCAGCTGTGACCTGCGCTTTTGGAGCATTCAATGCGATGGAAATACCCAGCGCACCGCTGCCGGTACACAGGTCCAGTACCCCTGGCGATGGAATCTGGGCATCGCTGAGCCACTGCAAAGCCAATTCACATAAGATTTCTGTTTCCGGCCGGGGGATGAGAACCCGCTCGTCCACATAAAAGGTGCGGCCCATAAAATCTTGGGAACCCACCAGATATTGCAGGGGAATGCGCTCCGCCCGGCGGTATAGCAGCGCTTGGAACTCTCCAAGTGCTTCGGGAGAAAGTGCTTCCCGGCTTTGCAGAACAAGTTCCAGCCGGGAAGTGCCCAGCACATGGGCCAGCAGATATTCCCCGTCCAGACGGCTGTCCGGGACACCTGCCGCCGCAAGCTGCATACACCCGTCCCTCAGTGCCTGTGCGATGGTCATGCCTGTACCGGCTCAGCGTCCGCCGCGGGGGCCTTGGGCACTACCGTATACCCTTCCTGGGTCTTTTCTCCATCGGGCAGGCCATGCAGCGCCGCGTTCATGGCGGCAATAGCCACTTCCAGCATTTTTTCGTCGGGCTGGCGGGTGGTAAGCTTCTGCATCATCAGGCCCGGCCAGCGCAGGGCGTTAACCAGTTTGCCGTTGGCATGAGCCAGCCCGCGCAAAACTTCATAACTGATGCCAGCCACCACCGGCAAAAGCGCCAGGCGGCTGAGCAGGCGCAGCATATAATTGGTTCCATTGTATCCGAGCACCGTATACAGCAAAATGGCCAATACAAAAGTAATCAGCAAAAACGTGGTGCCGCAGCGGGGATGCAGCGTAGAAAATTTCTGCGCGTTTTCCGGCGTTAAGGGCAGGTTGTTTTCATGGCAGTAAACGGTTTTATGCTCCGCGCCGTGATACTGGAACGTGCGGCGCACATCGGGCACCATGGCGCAAAACAGCATATACCCAATCAAAATCAGAATACGCACTACGCCGCTTAGCAGGTTGACCGTTACACGGGAGGAGATCACCTTGCGCAGCAGCGTGCCTACGATTTCGGGAATGACAAAAAACAGGCCGATAGATAATACAATGGCCAGCGCTGCGGCGGTGAACATGACGATTTTGTCAATGCCCTTGCCTAGCTTTTTGGAAAGCCATTTCTCAAATTTGGAAGGCTCCTCATCCATGATGCCCAGCATGTCGCTGCTGGTTTGCAGCGTCCGCATGCCCAGGGACAGCATGCTGCCCATGCCGATAATGCCACGGAAGAAAGGATATCCCATCCATTTGTGCTTTTTGGAAGGGGGTATATAGGTATCACGCTTGACCACAATGGTTCCGTTGGGGCGGCGGACAGCCACGGCGATGGCGTCGGGCCCCTTCATCATCACGCCCTCCATCACAGCCTGGCCGCCAATGTCCACCCGCTTTTGCGGGCTTTCTTGATTGCTCATGAATTTTCCTCTTTCCCGCCCGGGTGCCACCACCCAAGGCAATATAATAACGTTCGACATATATATGCTTGTTCCCTGCCTGATGGCGCGGCGGGGTGAAATAGAAAAAAGAAGCAGTCCGGACAGACCGGTTCTGCTTCTTTTATGGACAGCATGCTACATGCCGAAACGCTTTTTGAAGCGATCGACGCGCCCGCCGGTATCCACCAATTTTTGCTTACCGGTGAAGAACGGATGGCATTTGGAGCAAATTTCCACTTTCAGTTCTTTTTTAACCGAACCGGTTTCAAACGTCTCACCGCACACGCAGCGAACGGTGGCTTGCCCATACTTGGGATGAATTTTATCTTTCATGCTTTTCACCTCTTTTGCGCATGCAGTACTTGGCCTTAATGGGCCGCATGGAGTATTTTATCACACAAGCGAAAGCTTTGCAAGCCTTCCTTTTGGAAAAACCTTAAACTTTTCGAGCTATCTTTGCAGCATATAGCCGCTTTTTTCCCACATGGCAATCCAATCCTGAAGCTTGGCAAAAAGGTCGGCATTGCAGCGGGTTTTTTCCATCATAGACAGCAATTGCTCCATGGCATCCTTTGCGTTAGCGGAGGAAAGTACGCCCCGAATGGAACGGACGCCTGCAAGCTCCTTTTCGGTGAGAAGCAGATCTTCCCGGCGGGTGCCACTTTTTTGGAGATTCACCGCGGGGAATACCCGTTTTTCGGATAGCTCCCGGTCAAGCACCAATTCCATATTGCCGGTGCCCTTGAATTCCTCAAAAATGATATCGTCCATGCGGGAGCCTGTTTCCACCAAAGCGGTGGCGATCACCGTTAAGCTGCCGCCTTCCCTGATATTTCTGGCGGCACCGAAAAAGTGCTTGGGTTTGTGCAAAACCCCCGGGGCCAGACCGCCGGACATGGCGCGGCCCGTTTGCGGTGCTACGGCGTTGTATGCCCGGCTCAAGCGGGTCAGGCTGTCCATAAGCACCACCACATCCCGCTTTTGCTCCACCAGGCGCTCGGCCCGTTCCAGAACCATTTCAGCGAGGCGTACGTGGTTTTCCGGCAGTTCGTCAAAGGTGGAAGCCAGCACTTCGCCCTGAATGGATTCGCGAAGGTCGGTTACTTCCTCCGGACGCTCATCCACCAATAGTACCATCACATGAACGTCCGGATAATTCCTTGTAATGGCATTGGCGATTTTGGATAGGATGGTGGTCTTGCCCGCTTTGGGCGGAGCAACGATCAGCGCCCGCTGGCCAAAACCGATGGGGGCGATCAAGTCTACTAGCCGGATGGCCAAATCGCTGCTGTTGGTGCTATCCTCCAGCGTGATGCGCTTGTCGGGATAAACAGGTGTCAGGTTATCAAAGGCGACCCGATCCCGAAGGGCGTCCGGGGAAGTGCCGTTGACGTCCGTAATGTAAAGGAGTGCGCTGTATTTATCCCCTTCCCGCTGGGGCCTTGTTTTTCCGGTGACATGATCGCCGGTGCGAAGAGCGAAGCGGCGGATTTGGGCAATGGAAACATACACGTCCCGGTTGCCGGGCAAGAAGTTTTCCGCACGCAAAAACCCGTATCCATCGGGGAGTATTTCAAGAATGCCGCTGCCGTCACCGCATTCGCCGGTAGCCAGCATTTCGGGAACAGCGGGGTTGGAGGTGCCCAGTTCCTTGTTATAATAGCCCGTATCCCTGCGGGGCCTGAAATACTGTTCGGGCTTAACGGTTTCCCGCGCCATGGGTTCACTCCGGTAGGATGGCTCTTGGGGAATGCTGTCCTGACGGTAGGTATCCTGGCGGTAGGTATCCTGACGGTACGGCTCCTGCCGGTATGGGTCGGGGCGGCTGACCGGCTCCTGGCGATAGGGGTCTGGAGCCCTGTAAGGATCCTGCCGGAAGGGAGCCTCCGGCCGATAGGTTTCGGCTCTGTAAGCGGGGCGCAGCGTTTCCTGCCGGGCCATAGGCCGATATGCGTCCTGCTCCCGATCGGAGCTTTCCCGGCGTACAGCAGGGGGAGGCGCCTGCACGGCTGCGGCTGGGCCAAACCTTGTTACAGTGGGGGCCAGAGCGGGAGCATCCGGTGCGTCAGGCCCGAAACGGGGCGTATATCCGGCAGGGCGGGCAGGCGGCACAGGCCTTGTCATCTCCTGGCGTATAACCGGCGACGGGTGGGGGGATGGGCTGGCGGTACGGGCTTGCCAGGCAGGCTTTGTAGAATAGACCGGGCCTGTGGCAGAACGGGTATACTGCGGGTTATGCCAAGCTGCCTTATATTGCGGTTCTTCGGCGGCAGGCTTTTGTGCAGCAGGTTCAGGGGCCTCCTGTTTTGCATCGGTATCGGCAGGGGATTCCTCTTCCTCGTCTTGTTCAGCTTCAGGTTCAGCATCTAATTCATTTTCATCTGCGGGCAGCACTTCAGGCACTGCCTGTTCCTGAGAGGACAAAGCAGCGCTGATACGGGTAATGATGCCCTCTTTCGAAAGGCCGGCACTTAATTTTACGCCTTTTTCCTTAGCTAATTTGCGCAGCGAAAGAACGGTCATGGCGTTAAGATCTAGCATGGATGGTACATCCTCCTCAAATGATGGGCTTAAATGGGCATGAAAATCAAAGATGTGCATGTATATAGCGTATGCGCGATACATGCGGCTTATGCGAAATTATTCGGATTATTCTTTTACAGCTACTAGTATGTCACGAGTTACGGCTTGTTCGACCCAATGGGAAAAGTCCTCAAAAGGCGAATTCATTTGTACGTTGAACCCTGCATTTTGCATGAGATCCTGGAGCATGGTCTTTTTTAAGGTCAATTGGTTGAAGGACAGGGCAATCGCTCCGCCTTTATGCAAAAGGGCATACCACTTAGGTAACGCCTGGGCCATCAATGCAGGAAAACTTGCAATGCGCCGGCCATCTTGCGGGGCGTGCTGTACACCGTAAGGCAAATCGGCAATCATCAGGTGAATGGTCTCCGGTTTTTGAATATATGGGCAAGACAATGTATCTCCTTCAATGAACCTTAGGGTATGAACGTTTTGCAACGGACTGCCGTCATTGGGGCCCGTTACCTGATAGGACGTGAATGGGGCGTTTTTCCCTCCGGGCAATGTAAAACTGCCGCATTTTTTTTGATGCTTCATGCGGTGCAATTGAAGATACCTGGATAAATAATCGTTAGCTTCGTGAATGTCTTTTGCGTTCATCTCTACGCCGATTGCGTCATACCCTCGCCTTAAGGCACAAAACAAAGAAGTGCCTTTTCCGCACAGCGGATCCATCACTTGCAGGGGAGTTTGTGAAAAAGCAAAAGCACTTGCGCATAACGCGCAGTTGAGCAATAGTTCCGTAAAGGATGCATTGGTTTTTCCTTTGTATTTGAGCACCTCGGCAATATCCGCCGGCAAAAACTCCGTACATTTCCAAGCCAGAGGGCGCAATAAATCGCCTTCAAGCAATGCGCCCAAATAGATAGATGAATGCCGGGATATAAGTCGTAAGCAGGCATCGCTAAGGGGAGGACAATCCAGTATAAGCCATGGCGCGCCGCCCATTTCCCGCCAAGCGGGCTCTGCATCAACGCAGCCGGCTTTCAGCATGCATTTCAGTTCTTTTATCGCCAGCTTTCGCAAAGAATCTAGATACCTGGTGTTGGCATGCGGCTTTAAAAGAAATGCGTATTGCATGGAACCCTCTCTTTACATAACTCTTATTTAGTATAGCAAAAATAAATAAAATCTGCAATCCTTCCACAAGACAATTTTTGCCCCGAAAAGCGTTCTGCGAGGTGGAATAAGAGAATTTATATCCTTATGAAACCAAAAACAGCCATGACAGCAATTAAGTTATGAAATCAGGATGATAAAAAAATCGCCCGCTGTGCAATTAAATGCTGCGGGTGACGTTAAATCCATTCTATAAAACGGCCCTTCCCCGTAAAGGAGAAGGGCCAGGCATGAAAAATCAGTACTTGCGCTTACGGGCAGCCTCTGCTTTTTTCTTGCGCTTCACGCTGGGCTTTTCATAATGCTCGCGCTTGCGAACTTCTGCCAGAACGCCTGCGCGCGCACACTGACGCTTGAACCGCTTCAATGCGCTTTCCAGGGATTCATTCTCGCGGATACGTACCTCGGACACTTGTTATCCCTCCCCTCGCTCATCTCGCCTTGACCTGAGCCGGCTCGACGGACGGATGGCGACCGTGGAACTATTATAGCTCTTTCCTGTATGGCAGTCAACCATCTTTTCTCCGGCCTGCACCCGGTTTTGGTGAAATTTTTCAAAAAGCCGCCAGTTAAGCCATTTTTTCCGTCATGGGACGGCCGCCCAGCACATGAAAGTGCAAGTGGGAAACGCTCTGGCAGGCATCTTTGCCGCAATTGGAGACAAGCCGGTATCCCTCGGGGGATATGCCTTCCAGCTGCGCCACCTTGGCGGCGGTACGCAAACATGCGGCAAGGATTTCATCGGGAAAAATGGCGGCATCCGTCAGGTTAGCCACGTGGGCCTTGCTCACGACCAGCACATGAACGGGCGCTTGGGGATGGATGTCTCGGAAGGCATAGGTGAATTCGTCTTCGTATACCTTCTGGGATGGGATATCTCCCCGAATGATTTTGCAAAACAGACAGTCATCCATGATTATCTCTCCTTTGTAACGGTATAGAAACGGATTAAAACACAAAAACCATGCATGTCTGGAAAATTATTCTTGAATGCTGCCCAAAATATCTTCTGCAAGGAGATCAGTCAAAAATACCTGCTGAATTTTTCCCGGGATGCCGCCCTTTGCTTCCACCCGAATATAGTGGGGGGTATAGCCTTGGGAAAGGCCGGAGTCGAGGATTTCCTCAAACAAAACAGACTGCGACGATTGCAAAAGCGTTTTGCGGTATTCCGCGGCGGTTTCCTCTCCCAAAGCAATGAGGAGACGGGCTCGCTGGTCTTTTACGTTCCTGGGCAATTGCCCGGGCAATGTGGCGGCGGGAGTGCCTGCCCTTTGGGAGTAGGGGAATACGTGAACCTTTGCAAAGCCGATGCGCTTGACGGCGGCCATCGTTTCCGCAAATTCCTGCTCCGTCTCGCCGGGGAAGCCTGTCAGCAGGTCTGTGGTAAAGGCGGCGCCGGGAAAGGCTTCCCGCAGCCTTTGTACCGCGGCGTAAAACTGATCCATGTTGTAGCCTCTTTGCATGCGCCTTAAAACCGTGTCGCTGCCGGATTGCAGCGCCAGGTGAAACTGGGGGCATACCTTGGGAAGATCCGCAAGGGTGGTCACAAAGGCGGGGGAGGCGATGGTGGGCTCCAGGGAGCCCAGGCGGATGCGCTGGATGAGGGGGGCGTTGTGAGCGGCGCGAATGGCATCCAATAGCGTGGTCCCGTCCTGAAAATCCTTGCCGTAGCTGCCCAGGTGTATACCTGTCAAAACAAGCTCCAGAAAGCCCGCTTCGGAAAGGCGCGCAGCCTCCTGCGCAATGGTGTCAAGGGGCCGGGAGCGTACGGGACCCCGCACACTGGGGATGATGCAGTAGGTGCATTTGCGGCTGCACCCCTCTTGTATCTTCAAAACGGCCCGGGTATGCCCCTCCTGGCTGTGGATGGACAGGGGCTCGTAGGGGATGGCGGACAGGGAATCCACCGCCACGATTTGCTGGTTTTCTGCTACTGCCTTTTCCAGAAGCGAAACCACTTCGCCTCTGCGCTGGGTGCCCAGAATAAGCCTTGCGCCCGTTTCCAGCAGGGATTCGCCCATCCGCTGGGCCAGGCAGCCGCATAGTACAATTTCCGCGTTGGGGTTTTGCCGCTGGGCGCGCCGCAGAAGCTGCATGCTCTTTTTATCCCCGGTGCCAGTGACCGTGCAGGTGTTCACCACATATACGTCGGCCTTTTCCGCAAAGGGGAGCACCGAATAGCCCGCCTGCAAAAAGGCTTCCAGCATGGCCTGGGAATCATATTGGTTCACCTTGCAGCCCAAGGTGGCAAAAGCGACAGTTTGCAATGCACCACATCATTTCAACATAGATTCCAAATGATTTTATTGTATGAGTTTAGCCCATGTCCCCCCACAAAGTCAACAATGCCGCAGCCGCGCATAGCCCGGCTGTTTCCGTGCGCAAAATCCGGGGCCCCAGCGTGATGGGCATGGCATGGGCTTCTTTTTTCATGCTAGCAACTTCCTCCGGGGTGATACCCCCTTCTGGGCCTATGACCAAGGCGATATCCCTCACATGGGAAAGCTGCCGGTATACGTCCCGGGGGCCGACTTCTGCGGCTTCCTCCCAAGGCACAAGCACAGCCTCATGCTGATTCAGCCTGCTTGGAGCCTTTGAAAAGGACAGGGGAGGAGATACCTCCGGCACCGCCGCCCGGCCGGACTGCTTTGCCGCTTCCCGGGCGATGCGCTGCCAGCGCTCCTGCTTTTTGGGTCCGTCCTTGTCCGTAACAAGGCTTACACACCGGGTCATGGCAAGGGGAACGATGGCGGCCACGCCGACCTCGGTGCATTTTTGTATAATCCATTCCATTTTATCCGCTTTGGGCAGCCCCTGATATAGGGTGATCCGCAAAGCGGGTTCGGGGCTTTTCAGCGCCTCGCCGGCACGGCAAAGCACGCCGTCATCGCTGACCGCTTCAATCACGGCACGGTATGGCTGTTTATTGCTCATCAGCACAATTTCTTCGCCGGGGCGAAGGCGCAGCACATGGGCGGCATGATGGGCATCCATAGCATCCAGAAAGGCTTTTCCCTCCCGGATGCCCTTTTCATCGGCAAAAAAACGATGCATGGCCTCTCCTTTGGTATCAGCCCTTTTTGGACAGGAGTGCAACCCATTCGCCCTGGGCACGTTTTTCCAATAGCGTATACCCTGTTTCTTGCAGGGCATCCAATACATCCTGCTCCCGCTCTTTGATAATGCCGGAGCAGAGGAACAAGCCGTCCTTTTCCAGATGATCGGCCACCGGCCGGGCCAGCATGCAAATCACATCCGCCAGGATGTTGGCTACGCAGAGCTGGTAGGTCCCGCTCACATTTTTCAGAAGGTCGCCTTCAACTGCGGTGATTGTGTGATCCAGGCGGTTGAGCGTCACATTTTCCTTGGCCACGCGCACGGCGGTGGGATCGATGTCGATAGCCAGCACGTTTTGCGCCCCCAAAAGAGCCGCTCCAATGGCCAGGATGCCGGAGCCGGTGCCCACATCCAGCACCTTCATGCCGGGGGTGATGCAATCCTCCAAAAAGCCCAGGCACAAAGCGGTGGTCTCATGGGTTCCGGTGCCAAAGGCCATGCCCGGATCGATTTCCAGCACCTTGTCCTCTGGCTTGGGTTCATATGGCTCCCAGGTAGGCTTCACCACCAGGGTTCGCCCGGCCCGGAAGGGCTTGTAGAATTTTTTCCAGCATTCCGCCCAATCCTGCTCGTCCACCTGGGTGGTATGAAGGGCAAGGCTGCCCAGGGGAAAGCCCGGCGTCAGCGCGAGCAGCTCTTTCAATTGGGCCGAAAGGGCGGAAAGCCTGTCCTTCAGCCGTTCATCCATGGGGAACCAGCCCTTTACCACCACATCCTCCGGCATGGCGTCAATGAGGCTTTGGTCAATCAATTCCCAATATCCGCTGGGCTTATTCGGATCAGGCACATCCAGCCGATCGATGATCTCCGTTCCCAAGGCTCCCGCTTGCATCAATTGCAGGCTGACAAGGTCCGCCCCTCCGGTGGTGGTGTGGACCGATATTTCCATCCATTTCATGGCGATCTCCCTTATAAAGAAAAATGAGAAAGGGCGCGGCCCCTTCAAGGGATGGCCGCGCTCAGCTATTATTGAACAAGTCTTTCATCCGGTCCAGAAAGCTTTTTCTGCCCTCATACTCCCGGCCTGTAGCTGATTCCTCAAACTGACGCAACAATTCCCGCTGCTTTTCGGTCAGCTTTTTGGGTACCTCCACCCGAATTTTCACCAGCAGATCGCCTTTGGTGGTGCTTCGCAACTGAGTGATGCCATAGCCCTTCAGGCGGAATTCCGCGTCGTTTTGCGTGCCTTCGGGAATATGGTAGCGCACTACGCCATCCAGGGTGGGGACATCCACGTCTGCCCCCAAGGCGGCCTGGGTAAAGGAAATGGGCATTTCAAAACGAAGGGTGGTGCCCTCCCGGCGGAAAAGCTTATGGGGCTTTACGGTGACGTGGATATACAAATCCCCGTTCGGCCCGCCGTGGGAGCCCGGTTCGCCCTGGCCGTTCATAACAATGGTTTGCCCGTCGTCGATGCCTGCGGGCACCTTTACTGTAGCGGTGCGGCGCTTGCGGGTTTGCCCGGTGCCGGAGCAGGCGGTGCATTTCTCCTGCACGATTTTGCCGGAGCCTGCGCAGGTGGGGCAGGTACGAACCGTAACCATGAACCCGCCGCCTGCACGGACTTGGCCGGCGCCTTTACAGGTGGGGCAGGTTTGAGCGTGGGTGCCTGGCTTGGCACCGGAGCCGCCACATGTTTCGCAGTTTTCATTGCGGTAAAATTCAAAGGATTTTTCGGCTCCAAAGGCAGCCTCTTCAAAAGTAATGCGCAATTCATAACGCAGATCGCTGCCCTGCTGGGGTCCGCCTCTGCGCTGGCCGGTTGCACCGCCGAATAATTGATCAAAGATGCTGTCAAAGCCGCCAAAGCCGCCAAACCCTTCGAAGCCGCCCCCGCCGAAGGGATTTCCGCCGCCGCCCATTTGCGGCCCGTCAAAGCCGAACTGGTCGTAGCGTGCCCGCTTTTCGGTGTCGGACAGCACTTCATTGGCTTCGTTCAGCTCCTTGAAGCGTTCCTCCGCCGTTTTATCGTTGGGGTGCAGGTCGGGATGGCACTCTTTGGCCAACTTCCGGTAAGCTTTCTTGATATCTTCAGTGGAGGCTTTCCGGTCTACGCCCAGCACCTGATAATAGTCCCTCTTTGCCAAGTACTCACCTACTTTGGGATGCAGATCGCCTGCTTGTGGGACAAATCACGATTCCCACATTTCCTCCTGCCCTGAAAGTGCCGCGCCCTGTTCCCGGTTGAGGGATTGGAGGGAGCGGCGCTTTGAGAGCGGAAGAAATGGGGGAAACTTGCTTGCCTGAAAAGGCGCCTGCCTATATTTTATTACTTTACGTCGTAGTCGGTGTTAACGGTTCCATCGGGGTTTTGCGGATTTGCCTCAGGCGGAACTTGACCTTCCGCACCGGCCTGCTGATAGAGCTTGCCGAAGATGGCGTATACCTTTTGGGTGAAGCTTTCCATGGCAGTCTTGATCTGCTCTGCGTCGTTTGTTTCCCGAACCTTCTTGAAGGCGTCGATTTCGCTTTGCACAGCGGCCTTGTCTTCGGCGCTAAGTTTGCCTTCGTTGTCGCGCAGCTGCTTCTCGATTTCGTAAATCAAGGTGTCGGCCCGGTTTACGGTTTCCACTTCTTCCTTGCGCTTGCGGTCGGCTTCGGCAAACTGCTCGGCTTCCTTCACCCGCTGCTTGATTTCATCCTCGGTGAGGTTGGTGCTTGCGGTGATGGTAATCTTCTGCTCATTGCCGGTGCCCTTGTCCTTGGCGGACACGTTTACGATGCCGTTGCGGTCAATGTTAAAGGTAACTTCAATCTGGGGAACGCCGCGGGGCGCCGGGGGAATGCCCGTCAACTGGAAGCGGCCTAACGTCTTGTTGTCAAAGGCCATGGGGCGTTCGCCCTGGAGCACGTGGATTTCCACGGTGGTCTGGCCGTCTGCTGCGGTGGAGAACACCTGAGATTTGGTTGTGGGGATGGTGGTGTTGCGCTCGATAAGCTTGGTGAAGATATGGCCTTCTGTCTCCAACCCCAGGGAAAGGGGTGTTACGTCCAGCAGCAGTACATCCTTCACTTCGCCGCCCAGCACGCCCGCCTGGATGGCTGCGCCGATGGCCACGCACTCATCGGGGTTGATGCCCTTGAAGGGCTCCTTGTTGGTGATGCGCTTCACGGCAGTCTGCACCGCGGGGATACGGGTGGAGCCGCCTACCAGGATTACCTTGTCGATTTGCGCTGCGGTAAGCCCCGCGTCCTTCAAGGCTTGGGTCATGGGCGCAATGGTCTTTTCCACAAGATCGGCGGTGAGCTCGTCAAACTTGGCGCGGGTCAACGTCAGATCCAAATGCTTGGGGCCGCTGGCGTCGGCGGTGATGAAGGGCAGGTTGATATTGGCGCTCATTACGCCGGACAATTCAATCTTCGCCTTTTCGGCGGCTTCCTTCAAGCGCTGATAAGCCATGCGGTCTTTTTTCAGGTCGATGCCGGTATCCTTGCGGAAGCTTTCGGCAATGTAATTGATCACACGCTCGTCAAAGTCGTCGCCGCCCAGACGGTTGTTGCCGTTGGTGGCCAGCACTTCAAACACGCCGTCGCCGATTTCCAGCAGCGATACGTCGAAGGTGCCGCCGCCCAGGTCGTAGACCAGAATCTTTTGCGTGCCTTCTTTATCAAGGCCATAGGCCAGGGAGGCCGCCGTGGGCTCGTTAATGATGCGCAATACTTCCAGGCCCGCGATGCGGCCGGCATCCTTGGTGGCCTGGCGCTGGCTGTCAGAGAAATAGGCGGGTACGGTGATAACGGCCTGGGTGACGGTTTCGCCCAGATATGCCTCCGCTTCCGTCTTCATTTTTTGCAGTATCATTGCGGAAATGTCCTGGGGCGTATAATCCTTGCCGTCGATATGGACCTTGTGGGCGGTGCCCATCTCCCGCTTGATGGAAATAATGGTGCGGTCGGGGTTGGTAATGGCCTGGCGTTTGGCTACCTGGCCCACCAGACGTTCCCCTTCCTTGGTGAAAGCAACAACGGAGGGCGTAGTGCGCGCACCTTCCGAGTTGGGGATAACAATAGGCTCGCCGCCTTCCATGACGGCAACGCAGCTATTGGTGGTACCCAAGTCGATACCTATGATTTTTCCCATAATGGTTCCTCCTCTTTTTCGCCGGGCCATAGCCGGCCCTATGCAAAAGTTCATGTCTTATTTTCAGTGATCTTAGGATTTCTATAGGAAAGGAGCATGGCTCCTTGTCCGCGTGGTTATTGGGCTACAACCTTGACCATGGCATGGCGCAGGACGAATTTGTCCATTTTGTAGCCTTTTTGCAGCACCTGGCAAACAGTGCCGGGTTCGCCTTCCTCCGCCGTACCCTGCATGACCGCATTTTCAAGGGCCGGGTCGAAGGGTTCTCCCTGGCGGTTGATGGCTTCGATTCCCCGCTTTTGAAAGGCTTCAATCAATTGCCGGTATACCATCTGCACACCGCTTAAAAGCGCTGTATCCGGGCTTTTTTCCGCGGCTTCAACGGCCCGTTCCAGGTTGTCAATCACCGGCAGAAGCGTGGTGGCAAAGGCTCTGGCTCCCTCGTCAAAGGACTCCGCAGTGGCAGCCTTGTTCCGGCGGCGGTAGTTTTCAAAATCGGCCTGCACTCTTTGGGCCAGGGTGAGATATTCTTCCCGCTGGCGGACAGCCTCCATCAGGTCGGATTCCAGCTTTTTGATATCGTCCGGGGTGAAGGATGCTTCATCCCCTTCCTGCTGAGGTGAATTCTCATTCTCGGGCGAATCGGGCGCGTCTTGCTCTATGGCAAGCTCCGGCTGCTGTGCGGGGGCGTCCTTCTTTTCTTTCTTGTCTCTCTTCATGGGATTCATGTAATAATCGCCTTCCTGATCCTTTTTGTTATATTGGCTAAAGTGCGGGCTATTCCCCGCTGCCGAGTAGATCGTTTAATTGCTGCGCCATGGTATTGAGGATGGACAATACCCGGCTGTATTGCATCCTGGTAGGCCCGATCACGCCGATGGTGCCGTGGGACTGCCCGTTGATGGAGTAGGTGGCGGTCACCACCGAACAGTCTGATATTTCTTTAATGCCTGTTTCCGGGCCGATACGAACGGTGAAGGCCATCTGCCCTTGGGTGGATAAAAGCTGCATCAGCCGGTCTTTTGTCTCCAGCAGGGATAAAAAGGACCTGGCTTTTTCCACGTCGGAATATTCCGGGTAGTTCAGGATATTGCTGGTGCCGCCCACCAGCAGCCGTCCGGCAGCCGCCTTGCTTTCCACCTGGTTAATCAGCGAGGAGATGCCGCCCATAAGCTCCCGGCCGCCTTGCATGGACTGGGTAATGCCTGCAAGGATCTGCTGGGCTTCCCCCGGGGTACAGCCGGAAAGGTTTTCGGTCAGCAGCCGGGAAATGGCATAGAGGGCATCGGCGTCAAGCCCTTCATGGGTGCGGATCACCGCGTCCTTTATGATGCCCATATCCGTCACAATCACCACCAGGGCGGAGGTGCTTGTAACGGGTACCAATTGCACATGGCGGATGCGCAGCTCCTGCCCTTTTGGCGGCATAACCAGCGATGTATAGTGGGTCAGGCTGGATAAGACCTGGGCTGCGTGGGATACCACGTCTTCCATTTGCCGCATGCGGTTGGAAAAGTGGGCCCGAACCGATTCGGGATCTGTATCGGGTATTTTGCCGGACTTCAACAGCTGATCCACATAAAGCCTGTAAGCCTTTACGCTGGGGATGCGCCCGGCGGATACATGCGGCTGATCCAGATAGCCCAATTCCTCCAGGTCGCTCATCTCGTTGCGGATGGTGGCGGAACTCAAGCCCATGTCGTATTTTTTGGAAATGGTGCGCGACCCCACCGGTACGGCGGTAAGAATATAGTCGTCAATAATCGCTTGCAAAATGCGAATCTTCCGCTCATCCATGGCTTTCGTAGCGCCTCCTTTCCCACATCGGGCTGATCGTTGTTAGCACTCGATTGATGTGAGTGCTAACCGACGCCCATAAGATAACACTCCTTGGCATTTTTGTCAAGACTGCAGGGCGAAAAACCAATGAAATTTCTGTGAATTAGTTAGTAGATTCTTCGCATGCGTCATAGGCGAACTGGCAAAAAAGCGCGGCGCCCAGCGGCAGCATCTCCTCATCCAGCTTGAACTTGCCATGGTGGTGGGCATAACAGGTGCCCTTTTCCGCGCTACCAATCCCCAATTGGGCATACACCGCGGGGCCGAGGGCGCCATATTCCGCAAAGTCATCCCCAACCATGCTGGGCGATTGGGTACTGATGTTTTCCTTGTTCATCAACTTTTCCGCGCTTTTAACAGCCGAAGCGCACAGTGCCGCATCGTTTACTACCACGGAGCAAGCCTTGTAGATTTCCACCTCTGCCGTGCAGCCGTGGGCTGCGGCCGTCTGCTTTGTCAGGCGCTCCAGCAGTTGATGGACTTCCGTGCATACGGCGTTGTCAAAGGTACGCAGCGTTCCCCGCAGCTCCGCCTCCTGGGCGATGATGTTGCACCTGGTCCCGGCATGAAAGCTGCCCACTGTGACAACCACAGGCTGCATGGGGGAAATAAACCGGGACGGGATATGCTGCAGCGCTTCCACCACGGCGGCTCCCGCCGTCACCGCATCGATGCAAAGATGGGGGTAAGCCCCATGGCCGCCCTTTCCCGTGATACGGATGGTGAACATATCCGCGCTGGCGCACACAGGTCCGGGGGAGATATGCAGCGTGCCGGTAGGGTAGTCGCTCCACAGGTGAATGCCGAAAAAGCAGTCGATATCCTGAACAAGGCCGGTTGCGATTACCTCCTGAGCACCCCGCTCACCCTCTTCCGCAGGCTGGAAGATGAACTTCACCGTACCGGAAAGCTCATCCTTGACAGATGACAGCATCTTGGCCGCAGTGATGCCCATGGCGATGTGTCCGTCATGACCGCAGCCGTGCATCAGGCCGGGCTTTTCCGATTGGAAGGGGAGGCCGGTATCCTCCTGCATTTGCAGTGCGTCGGTATCGATGCGAAGACCTACGGTTTTGCCCGGCCGCCCGCCTTTTAAAATACCGATGGTGATATTCGGGGCAGGGGCCAAATAGGGGATGGATAAAGCATCCAGCTCCTGGCGGATACGCTTGTTGGTCTCCACCTCAAAGTGGGAGGGCTCCGGAAAACGGTGAAAGTAATGATAAAGGGATGTCAATTCCGCTTGCATCGTTTGCGCTTTTTCCAAGAAATTCATGGTGCGTTCCCGCCTTTTTTACTGGGGTTATTATATAGGAATAAAGTGTACAATTCGCCGTTTGTGGGGGGATTCCTGTCATGACGGAAATGTAGAGGAGATTATTGCTTTCTTTTTCTGTTTATGATAGGATATACAAAAACCTACTGGAATAGAGGGAATTAGATTCATGATCGAGCTAAGGTCCGTCAGCAAAACCTTCTTAACCGGCCCAAACCAAAATGTGCATGCTGTCAAGGATGTCAGCCTCACCATTGAGGATGGGGAAATTTTCGGGATCATCGGGTTTAGCGGGGCTGGCAAATCCACTTTGGTGCGCTGCATGAATCTTTTGGAAAAGCCCACCTCCGGAGAGGTGTTTGTAGCAGGACAGGAATTGACAGCCATGCCGGCCTGGAAGCTTCGGGCGGCCAGAAAAAAGATCGGCATGATCTTTCAATTGTTCAACCTGATGAAATCCCGAACCGTCTTTCAAAACGTGGCCTATCCCCTTCGTGGCGGCAGGCTTACCACCGCCCAAAAAGAAGAAAAGGTGATGCGGCTTCTCAACCTGGTAGGCCTCAGCGACAAGGCAGGTGCCTATCCTTCCCAGCTTTCCGGGGGCCAAAAGCAGCGGGTGGCTATTGCGCGGGCGCTGGCCAACGACCCCAAGGTGCTTCTGTGCGACGAGGCCACCAGCGCCCTGGATCCCCAAACCACCCAGGACATATTAAAGCTTTTGCGGGAACTGAACGAGAAATTGGGCATTACCATCGTTATGATTACCCACGAAATGGCCGTGGTGAAGGAAATCTGCACCCGCATGGCAGTGATGGAAGACGGCCAGGTGGTGGAGCAGGGCGGCGTTTACGATGTTTTTGCCAACCCCAGGCAGGAGATTACCAAAAAGTTTATCCGCACCACCACGACCCTTGGACACATGGAGGAGATTGTGGCCATGAACCCCGCGTCGCTGGGGGCACAGCCGGGGGATATTGTGGCCAGATTTGATTGCCGGGGGGATAATACCGGCCAGGCGCTGGTTTCCGATGTATCCAGGCGGTTCAATATTGATGTGAGCATCGTCTTTGGCAATGTTGAGTTGATTCAGGGAATCCCCCTTGGCACACTGGCGGTCATCTTCCGGGGCCCTTCCGATAAAGTGGAGGAAGCGTTCTCCTATCTTCTCAAGCGGGGGATCGGGGTGGAGGTGATTAAGCGTGTATGAATTTCTGCAGGGGCTGATCCCCAATGTGATGAAAAACTCGCCGGAGCTGTTTAAAAGCATCGGCCAAACCCTTGAAATGGTAGGCGTCAGCGCCCTTTTAAGCGCCGGGTTCGGCATCCTGTTCGGGGTGATCCTGGTGGTTACCTCTCCCGGGAACATCCTGCAAAACCGCGTGGTGTTTTCCATCCTGGACAAGGTGATCAACGTATTCCGGTCCATCCCTTTTGTGATCCTGATCGCGCTGATGATGCCGGTCACAAGGGCGATCGTGGGCACATCCATCGGCACCCGGGGGGCCATCTTTCCGCTGGTGATCGGCACGGTCCCCTTTTTCTCCCGGCAAATCCATAGCGCCCTTTGCGAAGTTGACCCCGGAGTGATCGAGGCGGCCCAGTCCATGGGCTCCAGCCCCTTTGAAATCATCTGGCGGGTATACCTCCGGGAAGGCTTGGCCGGTATGATAAGGGGCGCCACCATTACCGTTGTCAACCTGATTGCCTTGTCCGCCATGGCCGGGGTGGTCGGCGGCGGCGGCCTGGGGGACTACGCCATCCGCTATGGCTTCCAGCGGTATCAGACGGACGTGACCTTTGTAACGGTGATTATTCTGCTTGCCATGGTGACGGTGATCCAGTCTTTGGGCAACGCCGTAACCCGTAAGCTGCAATAATATAAAGCAAGCATTTATAAAAGGAGGAGAAACAATGAAAAAGGCGTTCGCAATCATCCTTGCGCTTATGCTGACTCTCGGCTGCGCGGGCGCTCTTGGCGAAACCACCAAAGTGAAAATCGGCGTGGTTGGCGAGAACAACGAGCAGTGGAACCAGGTCATCATCCCCATGCTGAAGGAAGAGGGCATAGAAATCGAGCTGGTGAAGTTCAGCGATTATGTGATCCCCAACCAGGCCCTGGCGGATAAGGAAATCGACCTGAACGCTTTCCAACACTATAACTTTATGAACAACTGGTCCAAAGAACATGGGGTAGAGTTGGTGGCGATTGCCGATACCCTCATTGCTCCTCTTTGCATCTACTCCCAGAAGATCAAGTCCCTGGATGAAATCAATGATGGGGACGGCGTGGCCATCATGAACGACGTGGTTAACGAAGCCCGTGCGCTGCGCATGCTGGAAGCCGCCGGATTTATCAAGCTCAAGGAAGATATTACCGAGCTTGCCACCGTGGCGGACATTGCAGAAAACCGCCTCAACCTCCAGTTCAACGAGATGGAAGCTTCCCTTACCGCGTCTGCCATGAGCGATCCCTCCATCGCCATCGCTTTCCTCAACGGCACCCATGCCAAGGACGCTGGCCTTACCAACGACCAGGCACTGTACATGGAGCAGTATGACCCGGAGAACCCCGATATGCACGGCATCATCAACATTATTGCCGCCCGTGCCGAGGATGCGGAAAACCCCGTCTACAAGCGCATTGCCGAAGCGTACCACACCGACGAAGTGAGGGCGCTGTTTGAGACCGTTTACAAGGGCGTATACCTGCCCGCGTTTTAGAGATCGGACAGGGTTCGGAGACGCTGTCCCACCGGCTTAGCCTTTCAAAAGGGCTCCCCATGGAGGGAGTGCAGAACGCCTCAAAACCCTGCAGCAAGACCCCACTTTTCAGGCAATGAAAAGTGGGGTCTTTTGATGTGCTGTTTGGTTGCTGTCTGGTTGGTTTTACTCCATCATAGCGCGGAGCTTGTCTGCATCCTGGACATAGTCATCAAGTCCTGTTACGGCGCTCATATTGTACTCCAGAACGAAGTTGGCATTCGGGGTATACAAACGTGCGCCTTGGGAAAACCGATTCCAATCGATAACGCCTGTGCCTATCCGCTGGTGCAAGTCCTCGCGGCTGTCATTGTCATGCAGGTGGTATGCTTTCAAGCGGCTGCCCAGCGCCTTTTGCACCTCGAAAATATCTATGTTTCCCAACACGGCATGACCGGTATCAATGATGCAGTTCAGCGCGGGGTTATTTTGAAACAGCTTCAAAAAGTCTTCCTGGCTGCAAAGCGTCGCCAATCCATGTCCAAAGGCCAGATTTTCCACCAGCATGCTTACGCCTTCCTTGACACAGATATCGTTGAGCCGGGCGAGCCGGTCCTCAACGCGCTTCAAGCGCTCGGCTTTCTCCATGGCGCTTGGCGCTGCAGCGTAAGGGGCGTTCATATGCACAACATAACCCTCGGCCCCGAATTTGTGATACAGGCGGAAAGGCTGTTTCAGGTATTCAAACAGTTCATCTTCCCGGTCGGTGAGAGACATTTCTGTAATAACACCCTGATAGGGGGCATGAATGCTGAATTTGCCTGTGCGCTCCTGCATGATTTCGGTGAGGGCAAGCTCCCAATAAGTATCGCCGCCCCACTCATAAAAGATCTCCACGCCAAGGTCCGGCCGCAGTTTGCGCATGTTGTAGATGGGATGACCACAGAAGCCCAATGTTGATACGCTGAAGTTCATAACAATTTCCCCCAATTTTGTTAACCCTTAATGCCAGAGCTGATAAAGGCGTTGATGATATGGCGCTGCATGAACAGGTAGGCGACCATTACGGGCAGGGAAGCCAGCGTGGCGGTTGCCATGAAGGGTCCCCAGCGGTTGCCCATTTCAAAATCCAGAAATTGCTTAAGACCCACAGTAAGGGTTCTGCTTTCCGGTTTGGTTAACACCAGCAGCGGCCAGAAATAGAGATTCCATGCTTCGATTACAGTGAGAATGCAAATGGCCGAAACGGCCCCCTTGCAAAGGCCGAAGGTCACATTGCGCATCGCCCAGAAGGAATTGGCGCCTTCAATCTGGGAGCACTCGTAGTACGCCCGGGGTACACTTCTGACGTTTTGATACAAATAGAAGAAGGTGGTTGCATTGGCAACGTTGGGAAGGATGACAGAGGTCCAGCTGTTCAATAGTTTCATATTGCTGATGAGAATATAGTTAGGGATCATCGTCACCTGAAAGGGGATGACCATCGTCACCAGCAGAAAATAGAAAACTGCGGAATTCAGCTTTGTTTGGTAGTAGCCCAGCGCAAAGGCGGCAAGAAACGATACCACAATCTGCAGAATGGAGATGCCCACCGTTGTGGCCAGGCTGTTTTTGAACCAGTTTGCGACATCGTAGCTTACGAACACTTCCCGGTAATGATCCAATGTAAACTGCTTTGGGATCAGGTAAATCTGCTTGGAAAACAACTCATCCGAGCCCTTTAAGGAGGATGATATCATCCACAGAACCGGGAAGATGCATATGCCAAGAAACAGGATCAGCGCGATATGAAGCAGGATCTGGCCTGCCGAACGGCGTTTATTTCTGATCATGATAACCGAACCCCCCCATTGACCGCATCATAACGATGGTAATAATTAAGAAGATAATGGAGGTGAACACCGCAATAGCGCTGGCCATGCCAATGTTGTAATACTTAAAGCCAAATTCGTAAATGACATAGGAAAGATTTGTTGTCGTGTAGGAAGGACCGCCTTGGGTTAAAAGGTTAATGGCGGTAAAGGCACGCTCTGCAGCAAAGATGACGCTGGTGAGCAGCATATAGACCGTGGTAGGGGCAAGCAGCGGGAACTTAATATGCCAGAAACACTGCCAGCCGTTTGCGCCGTCGATGGTGGATGCTTCGATGCAATCCTGGGAAATGTTTAGGAGGCCCGCAAGGAAAAGGATCATGTTCTGCCCCATGTACTTCCAGCCGCAAACGAGTACGATGGAGAAGAATGCCGTGCCCGGCTCACTGACCCATGCACGCCCCGGAAGGCCAAGCTTGGCAAGTATATTGTTCAGAACGCCGTAATCCGGGTTATACATCCAAATCCAAACGATGCAGATGATGGAAAAGGCAAGTATTGTGGGCATAAAGTACAGCGCTTTGTAAAAGCCATGGGCTTTTCCATTTCGCACATTCAAAAGCATAAGGGCCAGAATCAGCGGAACCACAATAAAAAAGGGAAGCAGCGCTAGAATATAAAGAAAGGTATTGCCAATTCCCTGAAGAAACATGGCTTTGCCGAACATGGAAGAATAATTGCTCAAACCTACCCACTTTAAATCGGAAACAAAGTTCCACTTGGCAAAGCTGAGTACGGAGCTATAGATCATTGGCCAGTATTTAAACAAGCCGAAAAAGACCAGCGCGGGAAGCACGTATAACAAAAATCCCGGAATTTGGCTTTTCCGGCGGCTAAGTTGCTGTTTGCCCCGCACCACGGTGATGTCGCTCATGCACTTCCTCCTGAACACCCCTGCCGTATGGCAGCGGTTCATTTATATCATGCCGGAGGGCGCGTTCCCGCGCCCTCCGAGCTAATGAAATCAGATATTGTCCAACATCATGTTGCATTCTTCCTCAAGAGCTGTCAAGGACTCCACTACGTCCTTTCCTTCCATGAGGATGCCGTTGCGGACAGAGAGCCAGCGGGCATCAATTTCCAGACCGACGGATCCGCCCGGCCAGCACTCCCACGGACGGGCGTACTGCGTCTGGGCATAGGCGGCTTCCTGACCGCTTACCATGGGCACTTGCGCCGTGGTCACGCAGAGGTAGCCGGTTTTGGTGAAGGTTTCCATACCTTCCTGGGAGGACATGTACTTCATGAAATCGAATACCGCGGCCTTCTTGGCATCTTCGGTGGAGAAGGAGATCATGGCTGCGCCGCCTGCCGGAAGCTGCTTGTCTACGCCTTCAAAACCGGGGCACTGTGCTACCTTCAGGTCGAACTTGGCATACTCGCCGAAGGTGTTGATTTTCATGATGGTGGTGCAGATCATGGCAATGCCGCCTGCATTAAAGTTCGAGGTCTGCTCGGTATCGGTAGCAACGGGGGAATAGCCGTTGGTGTACAGGCTCTGCCACATTTTCAATGCTTTGATGCAACCTTCATTGGTGAAGTCAACCCGGGTTTTGTCCTCGCTAAGCAGTTCGCCGCCGGCGGAAAAGACCAGAGCTTGGTCACCCCAGTTGTCTGGCAGCTGGATGGCGATGCCATAGTGGGGGGTTTTGCTCTTGATGATTTCGCTCACCTTGGCCACCTCTTCCCAGGTGGTGGGGATGTCTGCCTCTGTCAGGCCTGCTTGCTTGAAGATGTCCATGTTGCAATACATGACCATGTTGGAAACGGCTATGGGCAAGCCGATCTGCTCATTGTTCACGTTGGCCAGGGCCAGCATTTCAGGGGTGAAGTTGGCATAAAGGGCTTTGAGGGCTTCGGCGTCGCCGGTCAACTGATCCACATTGGTGGGATCCAACTCGTTGGCGATGTAGTTAAGCAGGTTGTAGCCGCCTACGAAAATGTCGGGTTTGGGATTGCCTGCCGCTGCGTCAGCGATCATGCTTTGAAGAAGTTCGAAATACTCGCCCGCCTTGGCGGTGATTTCGATGTTGATGCCAGGATTGTTCGCCTCGAATTGGGCCACGCTTTGATTCAAGATTTCCTCATTCTTGCCGCTCCAGCGGTGCCACAGGTTCACTGTGACCTGCTCCTGAGCGGAAGCAATGCCAAGAGACGACACCAACATAGCCGCAAGAAGCAACATAACCAGCAGTTTTTTCATGGGGGAAGGCTCCTTTCTATTTTCTCTCCGAAAAAAATTCGGAAAGTGATCCCTGATTAAGTGCGCATATATGCAAGCAGATACGCGCGTGATCACAAATAAGCAAACTTGAACAAAGGGGAACCGCTCTAGGGATTGCGAAATACTGGTAAATTTCTACAAAATTCACCGTACATATTGTCGAATGTATATCTAAGTGGTATTATAAACCGTGAATTTCGAAGAATCAATGGCTTTGGACAGATTGATTGAATTATGAATACTCGATCAAAGACGACAAAAGATGAGCAAGGATGAACGATATGTTTGAGTATGACCGTCTGCGGGAAATCCTGAGTATACTTGCGCAATCAAAGTCGGCTTCCGTACGCATGCTTGCAAAAAGCCTATACGTCAGCGAAGCAACCATTCGAAGGGACCTGACCGCCCTGGAAAAGCAGGGCCTGGTTCGGCGCGCCTTTGGGGGCGTGATGCTCATAGAAAGCGACCAGGAGGAGATCCCCTTTTATTCGCGGCTGTCCAAGGAGGATGAAAGCCAGGATGCCATAGCGCTTCAGGCGATTGAGCGCATCAAGAATGGCGATGTGCTGATGCTGGATGCTTCCAGTACCGTAAGCCGGATGATCCGCCACCTCAAGCGTTTCCAGCGGCTTACAATTATCACCAATTCCGGCATCACCATGAGCGGGCTGCAGGAACTGGATGCCAAAATCATCATCACAGGCGGCCTGATGCTGCGTAACTCTCAGGGATTTGTAGGCTGCTATACCGAGGGCATGGTGCGCAATTTTAATGCAGACCTTTTCTTTTTTTCCTGCGGAGGTATCTCCGATGACGGCAGGGTCTCCGACCTGTTAAGCGAGGAAACATCCATCCGCCGCGTCATGCTGCGCCATTCCCGCAAGCGGATCCTGTTATGTGACAGCTCAAAGTTTGGCCGGGAGTGCTGCTATAACCTATGTACTGTGGACGACGTGGACGAGATCATCAGCGACCGGCCTTACAAGCGCGCAGGAATAAGCGATGATATAGGATGAAAACCAGGTCAGGCAAACTAAAAAAGGGTTGCACCCCCTCTTTACATCCCCGCAAATTGTTTATATAGTATATGGATTGAGAAATTGCAACAACAGTATATTACTTGTTAATCCTCCCTTTGCCGCGCATTGCGCGACAAAAAGAGGGCTTCTTAAGGGATTTATCCCTTAAGCGGGGGTGCCGGGGGCAGCGCCCTCGGCAGGCCTTTACTCATCCATCAAATCCACCAGCACGGTGTTTTGTACGTCCATGCCCCGGCGGGTCAGCCGAAGGGTGTTATCTTCCCACACAAGCAGCCCCTTTTTCACAAGAGGGCTTATTTTTTTTCCAAAGGCAGCTTCAAGCGTTATGCCATGGCGGCTTAGAAAATCGCCTTCGGATACGCCGGACATCATGCGCAGGCCCAGCATCAGCGTTTCAAAACGGGCCTCCCGCTGGGATATTTCCTGGTATTCCTCAACCGGTGAAGTTCCCTCTTTCATATACTTCATATAGCCATCCAAGTCCCGGGTATTTCCAAAGCGGGCATACGCCCCTTTTTCGGGGCTGCATGGCATTTTGCTGTGGGCGGCGGCTCCCACACCCAGGTAATACGCCCCCCGCCAGTAGCCGATGTTGTGGCGGCATTCCCGGCCGGGCCTGGCAAAATTGGATATTTCGTATTGGATAAAGCCTTCTTTGGAGGAGGTTTCCAAGACATCATCATACAGGACCCGCTCCAATGCTTCGTCCGGCAGGGAGAGTTCCCCCTGCTCCGCCAATCGGTGAAAGGCCGTCCCTTCCTCTACAATAAGCCCATAGCAGGAAAGATGTTCTGGATGGAGTGCCAGGGCAGCTTTTAGCGTTTCCTGCCAATCCGCCCGGGTTTGCCCAGGCAAGCCGAACATGAGGTCTAGATTGATGTTGTCAATCCCCGCTTCCCGGGCTATCTTTACGGAAGAAGCAACTTCCTCCCAGCGGTGAATGCGCCCCAGCACGGCCAGCAGTCGATCCTGCCTGGCCTGAACGCCCAAGGAAAGGCGGTTGCCCCCGGCTTTTGCAAAAGCGGCCAAAAACGCATGGGTGAGCGTGCCTGGGTTTGACTCGCAGGTGATTTCCGCACCCCGCATGACAGGGAAAGCGGCATGAATGGCTTGCAGTATTCTGGTTATCAGCTCCGGTGGCAAAAGGGATGGGGTCCCGCCGCCGATATAGACTGTGGATACGGGCATCGGCCCGTATATCTCCGCTTTCTGACGCAATTCCTGATCCACGTATTGGCAATAAGCCGCCATATCCGCTTCATGGCCGGGAAAAGAGGCAAAATCGCAGTACCGGCATTTCTGACGGCAAAAGGGAATATGAACGTATATCTCAAGGCAATCCAGCCTGCTCATCCCCTTTTCATCAAAGATGATGCATATTGTACCATGGGCACAGGAATATTGCAAAAAATGCGTGCATTATTTCACAAAATCGTGTAAACTATACAAAGCATTGTATATTTGGAGGTCGTTTTATGGAGTGGTTAGAGAACTTTGTACACACGGTTGCGGAAGCGGGTATTTTATTGGTGGAATGCGCGGGCATTCTTGTCCTGCTTCTGACTGCGGTTAAAGGTGTTTTCGGTTATTTTAAGAAAGACCCACATATCCGTTTACGGCTGGCACAGGGGATCGCGCTTGCGCTTGAATTCAAACTGGGCGGCGAGGTGCTGCGCACCGTTATCGTTCGGGAATGGAACGAGCTGGCCATCCTGGGTGCTATTATTCTATTGCGGGGTCTGCTCACTGTCCTTCTCCACTGGGAAATCAAAAACGAGGAAGAACGGTACGACAGGTGCCTGGAGGACGCCCATGTTCATCCGGTAGAGGCCCTGAAAGAGGATAAACAGCTGGCTGACGAAAAATAAGCCTCCGCTCTTGGAACATTTATTTTGGGATACGAAAGAAGGCGTCGGATGTCCTGCCTGATCTGCGACCGGATACAAAAAATCCGTGAAGGCACAAATCCTTATTTCGTAACGGAGCTGGAAACGGGGTTTGTGGTGCTGGGCGACCATCAGCATTTCAGAGGTTATACGCTTTTTCTATGCAAGGAGCATGTGACGGAGCTTCACTTTTTGGAAAAGGCATTCCGGCAAAAGCATCTGGAAGAAATGGCTTTGGTGTCCCAGGCCGTGTACGAAGCGTTTCACCCTGAGAAAATGAATTGCGAACTGCTGGGCAACGGCGACGCACACGTCCATTGGCATCTGTTTCCAAGGGTGGCGGGGGATACCCCGAAAAAGGGCCCTGTCTGGTGGCTGCATCCGGAGAAAATGTGGGATGAATCCAAGCGGCCTTCTTTGGCAGAGCTTGCACAGATGAAATCCCTTCTGGCGGATCATCTAAAGCGAATTTTATAGTATCAAAACAGCGTGAGGATTGTATTCCGAAAGATTCGTAACCGTAAAGCAGGAGGACGCTATGCTTGTACCCCATTTACATTTAAATGGAAAATGCAAAGAGGCTATTTCTGTCTATGAAAATGCGTTTGGCACGCAATGCGATTCAATCGAATATTTGTGCGATACGGAACCTGAAAAAGGTATTCGCCACGCTGAATTGCATATTCATGGGCAGCGGGTCATGCTGAATGATAACGGCGGTTATGAGGCGCAGACCGCTCATTCCACTGTACAACTGGTAGTCGTCTTTGATAATGAAAAAGACCTGATCCGCACATACCAGCGCCTTTGCCATGGCGGCGTTATCATTTCCCCAATGCAGGCGTTTGATTACAGCCCGTGCACCGTCAGTTTCATTGATCGGTTTGGCGTTCGCTGGAGTTTTATGGTATAGCAATCTGTCCATCGCCATCATTCAACAGTATTGAAAACATTTTGCCCGTTCCTGTGGGGACGGGCAACTGCATAGGGAGGGTAAAACATGCGGCAAGAGGAAATTATCGTCACATGCAAGGAACAGCTGTCCTGCAAGCAATGGCAAGGGCCTGCGCCTTACGAATACTTTCAATACAGAGCAATGCAGGGCGGAGAAGGGAATGCCTGCCAGGTGGCCCTGTACGAAATTCCGCCGCAGAAAGCCAATTATCCTTATCATTACCACACCAACAGCACGGAGGTTTTCTACATCATTCGGGGAAGCGGAATGCTGAAAACCCCGGATGGGGATAAGATCATCCGGGCCGGAGATGTGATCGTCTGCCCGCCCACCGAAAAAGCGGCACACAAGATCATCAACGACTCCGAAACAGAAACCCTTCTCTATCTGGATGTGGACACCAAGAGCGGCACCGATGTGGCTTTTTACCCCGATTCCGGCAAGGTAGGTGTGCTGGTGGAGGGGCGGCGGGGCAAGTTTTACAAGGAAAATGAGGACGTCCCGTATTATGAGGGAGAGTAGTAGCCTGTGAAATAAAAAGATAACCCCGGCGCGCTTTTTGAAGCGTTCCGGGGTCAATTTTAATCCATTTTCAATACTGCCATAAAGGCTTCGCTGGGCAATTCCACGGTGCCGAACTGGCGCATGCGCTTTTTGCCTTCCTTTTGCTTTTCCAGCAGCTTCTTTTTGCGCGTGATATCGCCGCCGTAGCACTTGGCCAATACGTCCTTGCGCAGGGCTTTGACCGTTTCCCGGGCGATTACCTTGCCGCCGATGGCCGCCTGAATGGGAATTTCAAACATCTGCCGGGGAATGACGTCCTTCAGTTTCTCGGCGATGCTCCGGCCCCGGGCATAGGCCTTATCCCGGTGGACGATGATGGAGAACGCGTCGCACAGGTCGCCGTTCAGGTACATGTCCAGCTTGACCAGATCGCTCTTTTGATAGCCCTTCACTTCATAATCGAAGGAAGCATACCCCCGGGAACGGCTCTTCAGCTGATCGAAAAAGTCGTAGATGATCTCGTTGAGGGGGATGTTGTAGTTCAGTTTGACCCGGTTGCCCTCATACTGCATGTCCAGGAAGGTGGCCCGCTTTTCCTGGCACAGGTCCATAATGGCCCCCACGGCTTCTTGCGGGGTGTAGATGGTGGCGTGGACGTAGGGTTCCTCCATTTCGGCAATTTCCCCTACCGGGGGCAGGTTGGTGGGGTTGTCGATAGAGAGGGTCTCCCCGTTGGTCTTGATTACATTGTAGATGACGCTGGGGGCGGTAGTGACCAGATTCAGGTCAAACTCCCGCTCCAGCCGCTCCTGTATGATTTCCATATGGAGTAGCCCCAAAAAGCCGCAGCGGAACCCATAGCCTAGTGCCACAGAAGTCTCCGGGTCAAAGGACAGGGAGGCGTCGTTCATGCGCAGCTTTTCCAAAGCATCCTTCAAATTGTCGTAGTCCGCACCGTCGGCGGGATAAATGCCGCAAAACACCATGGGCGTTACCTGCCGGTAACCGGGCAGGGCAGCGTCAGCAGGGTTGCTTGCATCGGTTATGGTATCGCCTACCCGGGTATCCCGTACATCCTTGATGGATGCGGAGACATATCCCACATCCCCGGCAAGCAGCTCTTCGCAGGGGGCGTAGCCAGGGCGGAAGGTGCCAACCTCCACCACGTCGAACTCGCCCTTGCCTGCCATCAGCCGCATGCGCATGCCAGCCTTTAACCGGCCCTGCATTACCCGCACAAAGCAGATGGCGCCCCGGTAGTTGTCATAGGAAGCGTCGAAGATCAGTGCCTGCAAGGGTGCATTCTCATCTCCGGTGGGAGGTGGAATATGCTTTACTACGGCCTCCAGCACCTCGTCGATGCCGATGCCCATCTTGGCGGACACCAAAGGCGCCTCGGAGGCGTCCAGGCCGATGATATCCTCGATTTCTGTTCTTATCTCCTCGGGCCTGGCGCTGGGCAGGTCAATCTTGTTGATGACAGGCACCGTTTCCAGGTTGTGTTCCAGGGCCATGTATACATTGGCCAAGGTTTGGGCTTCCACGCCCTGGGTGGCATCAACCACCAGGAGCGCCCCTTCACAGGCGGCCAGGGCCCGGCTGACCTCATAGGAAAAGTCCACATGGCCGGGGGTATCAATCAGATTCAACGTATAAGTCTCGCCGTCCTTGGCGGTGTACTGCATCCGGACGGCTTTGCTTTTGATGGTAATGCCCCGCTCCCGCTCCAACTCCATGCTGTCGAGAATTTGCTCTACCATATCCCGCTGCTGGAATACGCCTGTTTTTTCAAGCAGACGGTCGGCCAGGGTCGATTTGCCATGGTCGATATGGGCGATAATACAAAAGTTACGGGTATGCGTAAGGCGGCTTCCTGCCAAGGATAATCCCTCCAAAGGGCCTGCGCGGGGACAGGCTTTCTGATCTATTCATCATAGCGGATTTTTCCCGCAAATGCAACTTTTTCTCCATGGCGCCGGGCAAAACAAACAGCCCCTGAAACGGCGGGATGAACCCGGCGCACAGGGGCATTCGCTTTGAATGGGCCTATGCCTTTTTCTTTTTCCGCATGGAGGTCAGCATAAACATGGGAATGCTGACTGCCAATGCCGCGACGCCTGCAACCAGCAGTATGACCCGATTGCGCGTGATAAACATATCGATGGCCTGGCCGGGGGACAGGTAGGAGTTCAGCCCCATCTGCGTGCCCATGTCGGCCACCAGATCATAGGTACCGGCAGGATAGTTGGAAGAGTTCAGCATGATGAAGCCATAGATGCCAACAACGGCTGCAATGATGCCTGCGACAGCCAGGAAAATCGCGATGCCCTTCATAGCTTTTCCATCCTTTCACTTTATATGGTAAAAAAGTCTATTCCTGAAGCAAGGTTCCAAAATATGCCTATCTTTGAATTCTATCATAATATCTAGTCTTCCATAAGTCAAGTCATTTTGAATTCCATTTCTTTTTCCTGCGGTGGTGCCATTCAATGGGAATGTAAGGGCATAGATGACATTTCTCACGCATAAAATTGGGCATTCTGGAAGGAAGGAGGGGGCAGCATGCGCCTTGTGGCCCTCTTTGGACTGGTGCTTTTGCTGGCCCTCGCAGCGTTTGTACCGTTAGGGGAACAGGAAGTACCCGCATCGGCAGCACCTGAGGAAAAATGGATTCACATCGACCTGAACCGCAAAGCGCTGACACTGTACCAGGGAAAGCAGTTGCTGAAAACTTATGCTATAGCCTCTGGTAAGGCATCCACGCCGTCACCTATAGGAATATGGCGCATCAGCCACCGCTTTTCCAGCGAAATGTCCGGCTTTGGCACCCGGTACCTGGGCCTGAATGTTCCCTGGGGACAGTTCGGCATCCATGGCACCAACAAGCCCGGCTCCATTGGCACCAACGCATCCCATGGCTGTATCCGCATGCTGGTGAAAAACTCGGAGGAGCTGTACGGCCTTGTGCCCAATGGAACCATGGTAGTCATTGAGGGCGGGCCCTACGGTGCACTGGACAGCTACCTGCCTACGCTGGTATCGGGGTCCCGCTCAAGCCACGTGCGGGCGGTGCAGCAGAAGCTGATTGCATTGGGGTATCTATCCGGTACGGCGGATGGGGTGTACGGCGCCGCAACCAGCCGGGCGGTATTGAAAGCCAGGGAGGACTTGGGCCTTCCCAAGGCCGACCGGGTGGATGAAGCATTTTATAAAGCCATCGGCCTAATCCTGTTTGAATGAGGCATATCTTCCCCAAAAAAATCATAGGGATTGGCGGGGGGATGGACTGTGAACTGGATGGAGACGGCGGAGTATCTGGGTGCATGTCTGCCCGAGACGCTGGCCAAGGCGTTGGAAGATTCGGGACCGCTAAGGGAGATACGGATCCGCGCAGGACAAAAGGTATGCCTGCAGGCGGAAAAACGCCAGATAGAGGTTCCCCTAACCCCCTCGGGCGGCGAAGTGGCACAGATGGCGGAAGCCCTGTGTGAGCATGCGCTGTATGCAAGGGCTGAAGAAATGCGCCAGGGATTTGTTACGCTTCGGGGCGGGCACCGCATGGGCCTGTGCGGCCGGGTGATGGTGCAAAGCGGGCAGGTGCGGGCGCTGAAGGATATAGCGTCCATCTGCATCCGGGTGGCGGCGGAATACCCTGGGGCGGCGGACGAGCTGATGCCCAGGCTCTATCAGCAGGGGAGTTTGCGCAGCGCCCTGATTATCGGCGTGCCCGGCTCCGGGAAAACCACGCTCCTGCGGGATATCTGCCGCCAGTTATCTGACGGCGGTGAGGACCGGAAACCTGTTTCCGCCTGTGTGATTGACGAACGGGGGGAACTGGCTGCCTGCGTTCATGGCGTACCGCAATTGCGCGTAGGGAAAAATACGGATGTACTGGACGGCTGCCCCAAAACGGCAGGATTGCCTTGGCTGCTGCGCTCCATGGCGCCAGGCTGCCTGATTACAGACGAATTGGGAGGAACGGATGATGCCCTCATGGTGCTGGAAGCAGTACGCTGCGGTGTACCGGTGATTACCACCGCCCACGGCCAAAGCCTGATCCAGGTGCGGCAAAGGCCCGTGCTGTGCGAATTGATGCGCCAGAAAGTATTCGGGCTATACGTGGTGCTGGACATTGCAAATCCGGGCAGAATTGCTTTTCTGTACGGGGCATACCTGCAAAATTTATGATGAAGATTTTGTTTGCCTTATGTTCCGCAGCAGCTTGCGCGGGGCTTGGGGTTTCGTTTGGAAGACAATTGAAGGTGCGGGTCGAAAACCTGTCCGACTGGCTGCATGCCCTGGAATGGATCGATATGCAGCTGTTTCATGAAGGAATGCCCCTATGCGAGGCAGTTTGCCCGGAGCATGCAAAAGGGCAGGCTGCGTTAAGGCTCAATGCCTTTTCAAAGGCGATCAGGGAGAATCCCCGCTTTACCGCCAAAGAGGCATGGGATACCGGAGGGAAACCTGTTCTTCCCGAAGACATGGTGCTTGCGTCCTGCTTTTCGGCACTGGGCTCAGGGCCTATGGAAAAGCGGCGTATGGCAATTGCCCAGGCCAAGGAACAACTGACGCTGATTCAGAAAGAAGCGCAGGAAAAGGCGGACCGGGATGAGCGGCTGTACAGGAGCATGGGGCTGGCCGGAGGAGCCGCTCTTTTTATCCTCCTGATATAATGCAAATCGCATAAATCTTTCTGCAAAGTATAAAGAAAAAGGGGCAAGGGATTATGCAGGTGGATCTGCTTTTCAAAATTGCGGGAATTGGCATTATGGTATCGGTCATCAGCCAGATACTGACCCGGACGGGACGGGAGGATATGGCTATGCTCACGACAGTGGCCGGGCTGGTCATTGTCCTTTTGATGGTTGTGAACCTGATTGCGGAATTGTTCGCCAGCGTCAAGAGTATTTTTCAACTATACTGAACGCACGGGAGAAAACCATGGAGATCTTGCAGATAGCGGGCTTTGGGATAGCAGCCGCGCTCCTGTCCATGGTAGTCAGAGGAGCAAGGCCTGAATTGGCGGCTCTGATTTCCTTGGCGGCGGGCGCAATTCTGTTTTTTCTGGCAATCAGCAAACTGGAGGCCGTGGTAGCGGTCATGCAGCTGCTTTCCAGCAAGGCGCAATTGCAAAAAGAGTATTTAACCGTGCTTCTGAAAGTGATCGGCGTGGCCTATGTGGCGGAATTGGCCGCCCAGACCTGTCGGGATGCGGGAGAAGAAAGCCTGGCCGGCAAAGTGGAGCTGGGGGGGAAGGTGCTGGTACTGGCCATGGCCTCGCCCATAGTGGTGGCATTGGTGGAACTGGTATTGGAGGTGGTGCCGTGAAGCGCTGGCTCGCGGTATTCCTGCTTTGCCTGATTTTCGTTCTGCCCGCCTTTGCTTCTGAAATGGAGGAGAGCTTTCAAAAGGTGCTGGATTCCCTGAATCTGGAGGATTTTGAAAAGGCGATAAACAGCATGGCCGCCTCGCCCATCAACCTTCGGGATACCATTTTGAAGCTGGCCCGGGGTGAGATTGTGTGGGATGCGGCGGCGCTGATGGAAGGGCTCCTGCAATCGCTCCTTTCCGCATTGACCGGCAGCCTGTGGCGGCTGACCAGGCTGATGGTGCCGGCAGTTTTATGCGGCATCCTGCACCACATGCGGGGAGCCTTTGCCAAGGAGGCTGTGGCGGAAGTCAGCCATTACGCCTGTTTTCTGATGGTGGCCATTTTCATGGTGCAGGATCTGACGGAGCATATTGCTCTGGCCCAAAGCACCATTGATGCCATTTCAGGCGCGATGCAGAACCTGTTCCCCCTCCTGCTCACGCTCCTGGCCGCAGTGGGCGGCACTGCCAGTGCAGCTTTTTTTCAGCCGGCGGTGGTAGCGGCCAGCGGTACCATGACATCCCTCATCCGCCATGTGACCATGCCCTTTGCGGTGGGCACAGCGGTGCTCATCATCCTGGACCATATCAGCGACAAGCTGCATGTGAGCCGCCTGGCTTCCCTTTTCAGGCAGATGGCCAACTGGACCCTGGGGGTTTCCTTCACCGTTTTTATCGGGGTCACCATGGTGCAGGGCCTTGGCACTGCGGCGGTGGACGGGGTTTCCATCCGCACGGCCAAGTATGCCATTGACAACTTTGTGCCCATTGTAGGCGGCATGTTTGCAGATACGGTGGATACGCTGGTAGGCTGCTCCCTCCTCATCAAAAACGCGCTGGGGATGACCGGGCTTGTGGTGCTGACGGGGATTTGCGTAACGCCCATGATACAGGCGTTGTGCGCGGTGCTCATCTACAGGCTGTGCGCGGCGCTCCTTCAGCCGGTAGCCGAAAGCCGGATTGTGGCCTGCCTTTACGATTTTTCCAATGTGCTGATGCTCCTTTTCATTATCCAGATGTCTATAAGCGCCATGTTCCTGCTGCTGATTGCTCAGATGCTGGTGGTGGGAAATCTGACGGTCATGCTGCGCTGAGGGGGGATCACTATGAATGCCTTTCTGCGGCAGATGGCGGTTCTGGCGGTGCTTACCACATTGGCTGAATACCTTTTGCCGGATGGGGGCATCCGCCGGGCTGGCCGGATGGTGATGGGACTTGTGATGATGCTCATCATGCTCACCACCATGCTAAGCATTTTCAAGATGCCCTTGCCAAAGATCAGCGGTGCGGCGATCTTTCAGTATCAGGCGGAGCTTGGCGCCCTTCCTCGTGAGGGCAGCTATCGGGATGCGGTGCTTGACAGCCTTCAAAGGCAGGCGGAACTTGCGGCAAGGCAGGCAGCGAAAGCCGCCGGGTACGAGGGGCTTTCGGCCCAGGTCCGGGTTTCTGATGCGGGGGAGATTACCGCTGTTTCCCTGTACGCTGAGGATGCGGCAATGCCCGCCTTCGCGGGGGAATCGGCTGTTTTGCCAAAGAACCAGGACCTCATTGATAAGGTTGCGCAGGAGATGAATCTTTCGCAAAACCTGATTCATGTGGAACTAAAGGAGGAGGCGCGGTGAAAGGGCTCAAGGCGCTGTGGGAAAAGTGGAAACAGCAAAAGCAAGGCCAGTGGCTCCTGCTCATCCTGCTGCTGGGCCTGGCCGGTTCCCTTTTATTATCCGACTGGGAGGGGACAAACAGGCCGTCGGCGGCGGAACAGCGCATAGCCCAGGTGCTGTCTGCCATGGAAGGGGCCGGAAAAGTGGAGATCGCGATCTATTACAGTAGCGAAAACTCGTCCACGTGGGGGGAAGGAGAGAAAAATGCCCTCCCGGTAGGGGCTGTGGTGGTGGCGGAAGGCGCAAACCGCATTGATGTAAGGCTTTCGCTGATTCGGGCGGTGCGCACGCTCCTGGGACTTGACGAACGGGCGGTGGAGGTATTCCCCATGGGGGCGCAGCCGCTGAAATAAGGAGGGAGAACCTATGGTCGAGAAGCTGCAAAAGCATAAACACCTGGTTGCCATCATGGCTATATTGCTGGTGCTGGCGGGTTCCTATATCTGGAATCAGACCCAGTATGAAAAGGTGCAGACGGTAAATCTGCCCGTCAGCCGCAAGACAGAGGCTGATGCACAAATCATGGTTTCTGCCGCTACGGTGGCTACCCCCCTTGCCGAATATCAGGAAAAAAGAGACAAAGCCCGCAAAGAGGATATATCCGCTCTGGAAACCTTGGCGCAAAACAGCCTGCTGACCGCCACGGCCCGGGAACAGGCCCAGGAAGAACTGCGGGAAATCGTCCGCTGCCGGGAAAGCGAACTGGCCATTGAAGGGGCACTGTTGGGCGGCGGGGTATCGCCGCTGGTAGCGGTTGTGCAAAAAGGCGCGGTAACCGTGCTGGTGGAAAAGGAGGAGCTTACCCAGACGGAGGCTACCATGATCTTGGCTGTGGCAACCGCCCATTCAGGGGAGCCGCCCGAAAATGTGAGAATCATTGCTGGAAATCTGACATGAAGCTTCCATGAAGCAGGCTGTTCGTTTAAGCTGTATTCTTAACGTATCAATTTAAAACTCCCCTTTTCAATTCAGATAGCATATGTTATGATGCAGTGGGGCATGCTGAATTGGACAGCATGCGGCGTAGAAAGGCAAAGTATTCATGGAACAAACAGGAGAAGTTGTCGCACTGAAGGACGGCATGCTTACCATTCGTTTTGACCGGCCGGAGGCATGTGAAAAGTGCAATGCATGTGATGGAAGCAAGCACCAGGCGCTGATTGAAATCCCGGGCCAGGCGTCTGTAGGGGATAAGGTTCGGGTAGCGATGCCGGATGGTCAGGTTGCCAAGGCATCCATATTGGCTTATGCACTGCCGCTTTGCGGGCTTATAGGCGGCTTGGTGGTTGGAAACGCACTGGGACAGAGTGATGTTTCCGTACTGATTGGCGGAGTGTCGGGCTTGGCAGTAAGCCTGCTGCTTTTATGGGTCAATGAAAAAAGGCTGAAAAAAAGCGCCAAATGGCGCCCGCATCTGGTGGCCGTGGAAAAAAGCGGCTCCTCGGATGCCTATTGAAGCACGGCGGAAACAGCCGGGCTTTCATATAACGGGAATTGGGCGGAAGTGGAAGCAGGTTTTTACGATTCGTCCAAAAAAGCAGGCGAATTTTCGCTGGCGGAGAGCAAATTTTTAAAAGATTTTGACTAGCAACGGAATATGCTTTATGATATAATAAATTGAATGCATGATAGCCGTTGGCTGCTTTTCTCAAGATTTTGCAGTGTGAGATTTTTACGGGGCATTCGCCGTTCCTTTGTGATGAAAGGCATGGGTCTGCTTCCGTTAAAACATAGAAAACGGTCTAAATGAATCCGGCATGTGCCGGCCGCCGTGCAAGGAAGCATGCGCTTTGTTTTCTGTACGCTTTTCTGAAACAAATTCAAACATGATGTTGAAATGGACATCGAGAAAGGAGGTTTCTCGTGATATCAAAAAGTAAATTACGGATTATCCCGTTGGGCGGAGTCGATGGCATTGGCAAGAACATTACAGCCTATGAATATGAGGATGATATCATTGTAGTAGACTGTGGTTCCATGTTTCCCAAGGAGGATATGCTGGGCATCGACCTGGTAATCCCTGATGTGAGCTATCTCGTAGGGAAAAAAGAAAATGTGCGGGGGTATGTGTTTACCCACGGCCATGAGGATCATATCGGCGCTGTGCCGTATGTATTGAAGCAGGTTCCCGCGCCCCTGTACGGCACCCGGCTGACGCTGGCGCTGGTGGA
>JAEVYX010000020.1 GCA_023392515.1 Bacillota bacterium
TCTCCTCCGTCCATGGTGTATCCAAAGGCAATTGATCCCAACCCTATGATATATCCAAGTATGCTAGCAATGTCCATGCATTAATCCCCCGGTTTTCTGCAAATCCCAGGCTCATTCTCTATTTGGAACTATAATTAATATATACACCGCATGATTTTGTGCTTTTATCGGCATAACCGTTGCGAATCTTTCGCTGTACACGCGTGCGGTTGAGTTGATCATGTAATTCCGTATGAAGTATTTTTGCCTGTAAGAGAAGCTTCGCATCCAATAGCGTGCAATTTTGTAGCAGTTTCTGCGTATGCACAAAATTGCGAGCAAGGCCAGTACACCACTCAGGGCAAGACTGATGTTCAGCCCCCGGTTGGGTGTACTTTTTCAGTACGGTAGAATAGCTATCATCAAGCTGTGCCAGAAGCGACTGCGTTTCAGCGGCAATGGAATCAATCTGCTGTGTCAGTTCTCCCCGCTCATCAATCTTCAGAGAAAACCCCTCGATGTCGCTGTTCTCCAAGCACTGCATGGCGGACACCGACAGCACGGGATAAAGGTTCAAAAGATTCAGCCTTTGCTGAGATAGCGCCTCTATTCTATTAAGAATCTCCTTTTGCGTTAGCTTCACTTTGCAATCCCACCCAAACGGCTTTGCATTTCGGCATTTTTCCAGGTTTCCTTAAATTCCCGGGTCATATCCAATATCCGTTTGACAATTTCCACATCTTTCTTCATATTGGCTTTGATCAGTTCATCATAAGCGTATTGATACAGTGCGTAAAGATTATGGGAAATTTCAAACTGCATGTCCAGGTTATCCGACAAAAACAGATAGATGTTTTGCGCCCGGATAATTGCGTTATGGGCATTGGGAATATCTTTGCTTTCAATATAAAGCACTGCTTTTGCCAGGCTTACGACAGCCTGTTCGAACAATAAAACAATTTGCTCCCCTGGGGTTAAGGCGCTGACAGATTGCGCTTTATATTTTTGATATTGTGATGCGAATGCCATTTTACTTTCTCCTAATTCATTTTGATCCTTGGCTCATCATGCTTGTCAGCCATGAGCTCTGCGAATTCAGCTTGGAAAGAGCGGTTTCCATTGCGGTAAATCTGCTCCAATACCGCTCTTCTTCATCCTTCAATTTTTCATTCATGCGGTCAATACGGTCATCCGCATCCTGAATACGCTTACTGTATTCGGTTTCCGTATTGTAGGAATCATTGGGGCTGCCTACCAAGGTAATCAGCGCTCCTTTCTTTCCAATCGTGCTTAAGTTCTTTGCCATAACATCGGAAAGGCGCCATAAAACACCGGATTCCGCAAAGCGTTTGTTCTGCTGATCCGTGGTGGCATACGCGGAATAGCTGACGCTGCTTGACTGTGTGAGTATCCCAAGCACCTTTTCCGGATCCTCGCCCAGTGCAGCCTTCAGCTTGCTTTCGTCAAAATAAAGTTTCCCCTTTTCGGAATAAAGGCCTGTTGTAATACCAATTTGAGCCAGCAATCCAAGGCCGCTTTCGCCGCTGTCCAACGATTCCACCTGGGTATAGATGCTTCTTCTCAGTTCGGTTTCGATGGCCTTCAGATAACTGTCATTGCGCAAAATGCCGCTTTTCGCTTTGTTGGTCCATAATTCTATCTCGGATTCGCTCAACTCCTCCTTCTCATCATCGGTTAATGGCAAATAATCGCGATATACTTCCTCAGAGGTTTTGCTTGTAATGGAGGCCAGGAGCTCGTTGTAATCATCCACAAATTTTTTGACTTCAGATGCAATGCTGTTCACATCGTAATCATAGTTTACAGTAATGCTTTCCTGTGCTTCGCCGGCCGCCTTTCCCAAAAGGGTGACGGTTGATCCATCGATGGAAAAAGAGTTGGTGCTGCGGGTTACGGTAACCAAGTCCGCTTCGTTTGTAGAGCCGTTTGTACTCATCTGCACCACCGCGTTCGTTCCTGCGGTATATTTTCCCGTACCAAACATTGCCTCCATCAGAAAGCCATGATTATCAACAACCTCTATGCCAGAGGAGGCGCCGGATTCCGTAGCAGTCAAAGAAAATGTGTCGGTTAGCGAAGAGTAGGTCATCCTTACACCGGCACTGCTTTCGTTTACGGCGTTCATGATTTGGTACATCGTTTTTTCGCCGGACATGGTAAAATCCACACCATTAATGGAAAAGGAGAGGGCCGTGTCTTCCTCGGACACAAAGACATTCTTGGCGAGTCCCGCACTTGCCAAACTCATATTGAAGTCAAGGCGATTGCTGCTGTAGCTGGCAAAATCAAGAATTCCCGTAGGGTTGATGTCAGCATCGGTAGGAACGCTGATTCGCAGCGTTGAATTCGCAGAAGACAGTGACAGCTTGTCCCCGTCCAGGGCGACCTGGATTTTATCTGGCCCAAAGGCATTGGCCAATTGCTGCAGCAGTTCTGTCTGCACATCCGAAGCAGAACTATATGTTTTATCAGAGAAAGTGATGGTTTTGCTGATACCATTCAAATTCACAACCATGCCTTTTCCCGACAGCTCGGACAGATTGTCCGCATTAATCGTAATTGCAGGGTTGGCGCTGACTGCCTGGCTGCTGGAGAGCTTTGCGCTCGAAGCAAGACTGATAATATCGGCGATGTATATGGAGCCTTTGGCCGTGTTTTCGCCAGGTGTAACCGAAATATAAGGAGAATTATGCGTAGCACTCAGTTTCTTCACGGAACTTCCGATCAATGAACTAGAAGCATTCGCTCCGAAATACTTGCTTTGGAAACTGCTCAGCTTCTTGGCAACCTCTTTATATGCATCCCGCTTCCACTCAAGGAGGACTTTTTGCTTTTTAGCAGCCTCGATCTTCAGCTTGCTGACCGATAAAAGATCATTCACAATACTCTCGGTATCCATTCCTGATGCCATACCGGTTAGCCGTAAGGTACTTCCGTTAATACTAGGCAAATTGCATCTCTCCTTAAAGGGCGTCGCTCTTTCGACATTTTCTTACCATTAAATATATCGGGGACATTTAGGGGTTGTTTAGCCGTACATGTAAACTTTAACACAGCATATAGATCTGCACAATTGGAAAATTCATTGCTTACGGCTAAAAAAATACGGTGGCAAAATGAAAAAGCAGGATCCAAAATGCATCGGCATTTCGGATCCCACCTGATTTTTCAGCCTGGCTGGACAAAAATGTTCACATTTCATCTAGCGTTTTTTCAAGAATTGGACAAGCTCCTGCGGAATGCTATCCAGGCTTAACTGCTTGTTCACAGCCCCAATTTCAAAAGCGATCTTCGGCATACCATACACGATCGAAGACTTTTCATCCTGCCCCATTGTAAAAGCGCCGCTCTTTCTCATATTGAGAAGGCCCCTGGCGCCGTCATGCCCCATGCCGGTAAGCAGAATGCCCACTGCATTTTCTCCGCACTGCTTTGCCATTGAATCAAACAGAACATCCACCGATGGGCAATGGCCATTGACCCTTTCGCCTTCAAAAACCTCAACCTTGTACCGGGTACCCAGCTTCCGTATTTGCATATGCCGATCGCCCGGCGCAATGAGAACCCTTCCCGTTTCAAGAAAGTCACCGTTTTCAGCTTCCTTGACATTCAGAGACGTAAGTGTGTTCATTCTCTGGGCAAACATAGCCGAGAAAACAGGCGGTATATGCTGTACAATAACAATGCCTGGAATTTGTGCGGGAAGAGGCTTAAGCACACGGAGAATCGCCTCCGTTCCCCCTGTTGACGCACCTATGGCGATCACTTTTTTATCATCGAAAGCCGCCTGCGTCTCTTTGATATTGCTTTGGGGCAGCGTCCTTTGCCTTACTGTAGCCTTTGAAGCAATTTTGATTTTCGCAATTAACTCGGTCACAATGGCTTGAACGCCCTTGGGGGAACTCTCATCCGGTTTGGTAACAAACTCTACCGCGCCGGCGCTCATGGCATCAAAAACTGCATCAGATACGCTGCTTACGACGATTACTGGGATCGGGTATTGCGCGAGAAGTTTTCTGATAAACTCAATCCCGTTCATCCGAGGCATTTCAATATCGCAGGTAAGGATATCCGGATTGAGGGCTAGTATTTTGTCTCTCGCATCAAAAGGATCTACCGCTTTGCCCACAACTTCTATTTGCGGGTCTGTTGCCAAACCCCTGGAAAGGATTTCCCGAAACACCGGAGAATCGTCAACAATCAATACTTTAATCTTTGTATCCAGTGTCATCGTCTCCTTTTTGGGTAAATTGATTGACACTTATGCCTCTGGCTGCCAAATGGCTTATATCTTTCGATATACCGCAGGCATTACATATTTATACTTTGTTTTTTCCCTATCCAACGCCTCGGAATGCCCAATGAATAAGTATCCGCCGGGTTCCGTTGCATCATAAAGCTTGTTGATGATATTATCTTTTGTTTCATTATCAAAATAGATCATCACATTCCGGCAGAAGATGCAATGAAACTTCTTCTTGAAGGGGTATACCTTCTCGATCAGGTTAAACCTTCTGAAAATGACTTCGTTTTTCAGCCGGGGCGAAACCTCGCACAAGTCATTGCCATATGGCGCAAAGTACTTCTGCTTCCAAAGGGGAGGCAAAGGATCAATACGATCTTTGGTGTAAACTCCTTTGGACGCATCCCTAAGCACTTTCATAGACAAGTCGGTTGCCAATACTTTGGAATCCCACAACAGCTTGTTATTCGCAAAATATTCATCCAAAATCATGGCAAGCGTATATGCTTCTTCACCGGTTGAGCAGGCTGCGCACCAGATGCGCAAATCCTTGCTTGTAACGGTCTTTTCCAGATAGGGAAGAACCACCTGACGAAAATAGTCAAAGTGCGCAGCTTCCCGCATGAAAAAGGTATGATTGGTGGTGATTTTTTCAACAAGCTCTGCAATGGCGCTTCCGCTTTTGTCGGCAATCAACTTGTTATAGTAATCTGAAAAGTCTTTGTACCCTTCCTGCGCAAGCACACCGGAAAGCCGGTTAGCAAGCAATGCCTGTTTAGCGTCCTTTAAGTAGATCCCGCTGTAGGACTGAATCAGCCCGGCAAGCTTTTTATACTCACTATCCGTCATTGTAGGCAAATCATAAACGCTGAATATATTATTTTGAGTCAAGCTTGTATCCACGCTCATTCCTACTCCTCAAGCCTAAGTCTAATACTTGCCAAATTCGTCATCACTTAATGAGATCGTACCATTGCGTACAAGTGGCGCACTTTTAAGCATCTCGCTATTATTCTGCTTCATCTCATCAAGCGTTTGATGATTTTCCCATTTTATATCCTCATGGGCGTTCTGTTCAGCAGGATTCACAAAATCGGTTTTCTTGCGCAGCGTAAATCCATCAACCTGCTTATTAAGTGTCTCAGCCTGAGCCGTAAGCTGTCTGGCAGCAGCGGCACTCTGCTGAGATGTGGCCGAATTAGCCTGCACAACCTTGGATACCTGCATAATGCCCTGGTTGATTTGTTCTATGCCGGATGATTGTTCTCCGGAAGCCACGGAAATGCCATTGATCAACTGCGCAACCTTTGTTACCTCTTCTACGATTTTCTTAAGAGAATCTGCAGTTTCCCTGGCAATTTTCGCACCGATATTGACTTTTTTGGAGGAGCCTTCAATCAGGCCTGTTGTCTCCTTGGCTGCATTTGCCGATCTCGCCGCAAGGTTGCGCACTTCTTCAGCCACTACCGCGAAGCCTTTTCCATGCTGGCCAGCCCTTGCCGCCTCGACCGCCGCATTGAGCGCCAAAATGTTTGTCTGGAAGGCAATATCATCAATAACCTTGATGATGCGGGAGATACTGCTGGAGGATTCGTCTATGTCATCCATTGCCTTGAGCATGTCATGCATTTTGTCATTGCCTATTTGGGCAACGCTTTTTGCTTCCGATGCCAGCATGTTTGCTTCATTGGCATTATCCGCATTCAATTTTGTTTGAGATGCGATTTCTTCCATGGAAGAGGTAAGCTGCTCAATAGCGCTGGCCTGTTCGGTCGCCCCCTGCGCCAGCATTACGCCGGAGTCGGAGATTTGCTTCGCCCCGTCATTTACCTGTTCGGATGCTGTCCTTATGCTTAAGAGAATGTCATTCATGTTATCGGTAACTACTTTTAGCGAATGGGCAAGCGTTCCAATTTCGTCTTCCCGGCGGATATCAACGGTAACATCCAAATTGCCGCTGGCAATTTTATCGGTAACCTTAGCAAGTTGAAGTATCGGCTTTTGGAAGCCTCTTGTGATAATTATTGCAATGCCAATACCCAGCAATACCAATAGGCCGCTGACAATCGCCATGGTTCTGGTTTGCTCATCTGCCGCCGCAAACACTTCCGACCGCGGTGCCGTAATGGCAATGGACCAGGATGTTCCCGCAATCGGGCTGTATCCCATATATTTAGAAACACCGTTATATTTATACTCGCCGACGCCGCTTTCTCCGTTTACCATTTTGGTTTCAAGCGCTACAAGTTCCGCAAGACCCTTGTCTGTTTTAACATTTTCAAAGTCGTTATCCATGGCTAAAACAAGATCATGATTCCTATGTGCAATGGTTGTGCCCTGGCCATTGAGAACAAAGGCATTACCGGTTTTGGCATAGGATACATCGGCTATCAGATCGCACAATTCATAGCCATCTGCTGCCAGAGCCAGCACGCCCAATATATTTCCGTGTGCGTCCTTAATCGGAACGGAGAAAACCATAATCAGCCGATTGTCAGTTAGCCTGAAAATCGGATCAGATGCGTAGTCATTTCCGGCCATGCTTTGCTTATAATATTCACGATCCGCAATACTTGTCGTGATTCCAGCCGCCGTATATACAATGCCATCCTTGCCGGCAATCATCAAATCAAGATACCCTTCAGATGCCTGTATCTTTTTGAGATATACAAGAATCAGCTGCCGGTTTGTGGTATTTACGTTCAAAAGCAAGTCATTCATGGCAAGCATTTTCATTTTGCCAAAATAAATGCTAATCCGTTCCGAAATGGTTTGCGCAGCTTGCTGGGAGATTTTGCTGAGCGATTCATCCATAGATTCGGTCAAAGCGGAATTTGTTAGGGAAGTTGCAATGAAATAGAATCCCAGGCATACCACAATCACCAATAGGCCGATATACAGTATCATTTTTGTGAGCATGCTTTTCAAATGTAATTTTTTCATATGTATCCTCTACACTTCGCTAGTTATTATGCTTGTGACAAGCTAGCAGACCAATGAAAACTATTCGCTTATCTCAGGCTTATCATTCTCGATCAGCTTCTCGCAGTCAAGAAGCAGCTTAACTTCCTGGCCGACTTTCCCAATCCCTTTGATAAAGCGGTTGCTTGCCCCATTGATCTTCGGTGGCTGCGACACGTCTTCATCCAGAATCTGAAGCACTTCGCTTACGCAGTCAACGATCAAGCCAATGCTTACATCTGAAAAGCGCATTACGATGACGCAGGTTCTATCATTATAAGCAAGGGCGGGTTTGCCAAAGCGCAGCCGTACATCCATTACAGGGATGATTTCACCCCTCAAATTGATGATTCCTTTGAGATAATTTTCTGCGCCAGGCAGTGTGGCTATCGGCTGCATCTGAATAATGTCGGTTACGTAACGAATCTCTATGCCGTAGCATTCTTCATCCAGCACAAAAGTGAGGTATCTTCCATGCAGGGTATCATCTTCCGCCTGGATAAATTCCGCAGCTGTGTCGCTCATACAAATCCCCCCTTCTCCTAATTGTTTACAATGTCAGTTTCAACAAGCCAGCCTGGATCAAGAATAAGACTTATGCTTCCATCCCCCAAAAGGGTGCATCCGGAAAGGCAGCTAAAAAGATTCGTCCTCTTCACATAGTTCGGCAATGCTTTGACCACCACTTGCTGGCGTCCAATCATTTTGTCAACGAACAGGCATCGTTTCTTTCCATCCTGTTCCACCATCATCAAAATACCATCTGTTAAGTTGGTTACATCTGTTTCGATTCCCCATTGCCTATGCAACCTGAATATGGCGTAGCATTCACCGCGGACCATAATCATTTCATTTCCTTGAGTGTCGGATAAAACATCTTCACTGCGGGGTTTAAACGATTCGCAGATTGCTGAAATCGGCACCGTCAGCCGCATGTCGCCTACGCTTACGTTCATGCCATCGAGGATTGCAATCGTCAGAGGAATTTTCATGGATACAGCTGAACCCTTCCCCGGTTCGCTGTCCACAGATACAGAACCGCCGATTGCAGAAATGTTTTGAAGTACAACGTCCATTCCCACGCCGCGGCCGCTGAACTCCGACACGCTATCCTTGGTTGAAAATCCCGGCAGGAAAATCAAGTTATAGATTTCTCTGTCAGTCAGCTCATTTTCGGGTTTGCGAAGCAGATTATTCTGCCGTGCCTTTTTCAGTATCTTTTCTTTGTTCAGGCCACGTCCGTCATCACGCACAGTAACCAAAACATTTCCCCCAACGTTTTCAGCTTCCAGCGTAACGGTAGCCGTTGCAGGCTTGTCCATATGCGCACGCTCATCCGGGGTTTCAATGCCGTGGTCAATGCAGTTACGCACCAAATGGATTAAGGGATCCGAGATATGCTCAATGATGTTTTTATCAACATCGGTTTCCTCGCCAACCAGTTTCAGCCGCACATCTTTGCCAAGGCTCTTACTCATATCCCTGACTATTCTATGCATTTTATGGAACGTCGCAGACAATGGCACAAGCCGCATCGACATGACAAGCTCCTGCATTTCTGAAACGATCTTGCTCAGGTGGGCCGCGGCTTTCCGAAAGTTTTCCAGTTCCAGATCCTTCAACTCAGGATTTTCTACCACCATAGTCTTTGCAATAACCATCTCGCCCATAAAGTCCATCAGCATATCAAGTTTTGTAACATTGATACTGATAATGCTCTGTGGTTGCTGGTGGTACTGAGCAGCACTGCTAATTTCCGTCTCGGCGTTTACCTGCTGAGATGCTTGCTGGGGCGCCTGCTGGGGCACCTGCTGGGATGCCTTTTCCGGCCTTTCCTGCTCTGTGCCAACCTGCGCAGCTATCTCTTCAACCTGACTACTGACCTGCGTCAACTCAAGGTCACGCAAAAATACAGTCTGGGTCAGTTTCGCAAGTACTTCATCGTAGGGCTTATCGGTTTGAAAATATACAATAAACCCATTTTCACGTATCTGCTTTGCGCTGTCATCATTATCGATGATATCCTTCGGCTCATACGTAATGTTATGGGCATATTCGGCGATTTCCAAAGTGATGGCATAAGATCTGATATTTTCCATTTCGCAGCCTTCCTCAAATAGAAAGACCGCTTTATACATACCAGGCCCAGTTACAGGCGCTGGAATGTTGGACTTCTCTGTTTTTAGAGTGCCGGACTTTATACTGGACAACAAGTCTTCGATCCTTGCTATCAAAGGCTCACAGCCGCTCTTTTCCATCTTTGCGCCGTTCCGGATATTTTCAAGCTCCAGGTTGATATAATCCATGCAGGACAAGAGCAAATCTGAAACAGTGTGCGTATCATAAGCGATAGATATATTTTCTCGAACGAAAAAGAAAAAATCTTCAACCTTATGCGCAAGTTTTGATATGCTGGAAAATGACATCATGGCCGCCGAGCCCTTGATGGTGTGCATGATGCGAAAAACTTCGTTCACCGATTTTTCGGAGAAGCGGCCTTCGCCTTCCGTCTCCAGTATAATTTGTTCCAGTTGCTGTGTGTTTTGCGTAGTTTCAAACACAAACATTTCAAGCAAGGAATCATCCTGATTGCTATCTGAGATCATTATTAATCTCCCCCTTTAACCCATGGAGGCAATTTTCAACAGTGTCTGCGTAATATGCTCCTCTTTGTATGGCTTTACAATAAAGGATTTAGCGCCACTTAAAATGGCCTCTTTCACCATGCTTTCCTGCCCCATGGCAGAAATCATAACCACCTTTGCATTGGGGTCAAACTCGCGAATCTTTTTGAGGGCTTCAATCCCAGTCATATCCGGCATTGTAATATCCATGGTGACAATGTCGGGCTTCAATTCCATGTACTTTTCATAGCCCTCCTGCCCGTTTTTCGCGTCTGCCACCACAACAAAGCCGTTTTTACTTAGAACATTTTTGATGGCCAGCCTCATAAAGGCCGCGTCATCCACTACTAATACACTTATCAAAAAGCAGCCCTCCCGTTGTACTTTACCGATGCATTATTTATCAAAACCAATTATGGTGATGTTAAGCAGCGCCGGATCATTTAGAAGATCTAAAACCTCCTGCGCTGCATGAACCCCTTGCTCATTTTTCCGAATCAACTGTACCACCGGCCGCATCAACCCGCCTGGGTTATTTTGGATCACAGACGCCTTTAAGCCATTGCTGAGCTTCACCTTGCTGCCAACAGGATAGGGCGTGATCTTTTTCATGAAGGTCGCAATGATCATAGGATCAAACATGATACCCGCATTGCCCATGATGTGTTCAATAGCCTCCGAGGGGGACAACGCTGAGCGGTAAGGGCGTTCGGATGTCATGGCATCATATACGTCACAGATCGCAATAATTTTGCCTTCCATTGTCTGTTTTCCGGCGGATAATTGAAGTGGGTATCCCCCGCCGTCATACCGCTCATGGTGCGTTAACACCGCAACAATGGATTCCACCGGCATTGCCCATTGCTTACGCAAATAATCGCTGCCCAGCATGCTGTGCTGCTTCATCAGCTCATATTCATCATGGCTCAAAGAGCTGGGTTTGTTTACGATTTCTTTGGGAATAAACACCTTGCCGATATCGTGTAACAGGGCACCCATTCCCAATCGATACAACCCATTCCGGTTCATACCCGCCGTAACCCCTTGAAGGATGGAAAGTGCAGCAACATTTACGCAATGATAGTAGGTATATTCATCAAACACCTTGATATCGACCATGTTGGAGATGGCATTTCGGTTTGCTGAAAGCTCGTCAATGATTTCGTCCAAGTAATAACGAAGCTCATGAAGAGAGTTTGTCTGCCTGCCAATATTGCCTGCTTCCACATGGGTAAACAGCGTTTTTAGGGCATTTACCGTGTTATGTCTCAAGGGTTTGCTGATGATTCCCGTATCCTCCGCAATGTCGGCCGCATCATCGACAATGTACACGCCCTCACAATCCGCCATTTGGAGTTTTATAATTTGGGACGTGGTCAGAACTTGCCCGCATGCCAGGAGAAGTTCATTTCGCGTCCCAAATAAATCCTCGGCTAAAATCATTCCGGGCTTAAGGTTGCATGATCTTATAAATGTCATTGCTCAATTCCAGCTATGTTTAATTTTATGCCAATGCCTCCTGTACTCCTTGGACAAACGTTCAGTAAGCTGCAGCTTGCTTTGCTGATTTGCGGAGGCTAAGCAGCCAGCAGTCCCACAGGCTGCTTAGCCTCCCATAAAAATCAAATACTAACCGGCTGCTTATTGAAGTAGCTGGAGCACGCCCTGGGGCTGGGCATTGGCCTGGGCCAGCATCGCCTGGGCGGCCTGGAGAAGAATGTTGTTCTTGGTGTATGCCATCATTTCTTCCGCCATATCCACATCGCGTACACGGGATTCGGCGGCCTGCAGGTTTTCCTTGGTTGTAGCCATGTTGTTGGACGCATGCTCCAATTGGTTTTGCAGTGCGCCGTAATTGGCACGGGTGGTGTTGACTTCGGTGATTGCGGCTTCCACATCATCAACAATCACAGCTTCTGCCGCATCCGCTTTTAGTGCGGTGGTACCGGCCGCTGCTACAGCAGCGGTTGCCGTTGTAAGGGTGTTCAATTCTGCTACTGCCGCGGCGGCAATCGTGACAGACTGCCCTCCGTCTTCACCATACCAAATTGTAGCGGCATCGAGTGCATCAGTCGCAGACAATACGCCATTGGCCGTCACAGCCCTGTTGCCAAAGACTGCAGTTCCGTTAAACTTGGTATTTACGTATATTTCACCAATAGCCTTTCCTAATGCCTGCATCTCAGCGCCGATATTTGCTTTATCATCGTCACTATAGGTGCCATTTTGCACTTGGACCGCCAGTTCCTTTATCCGTGTGAGCATATCGGACACTTCATTTAGCGCTCCTTCTGCCGTCTGGATAAAGGAAACACCATCCTGAGCGTTGCGGGTGGCCTGGGTCAAGCCGCGGATTTGGCTGCGCATTTTTTCCGAAATGGACAGGCCGGCCGCGTCATCCGCAGCCCGGTTGATCCGAAATCCACTGGAGAGCTTTTCCATGGATTTATTGGTATTTACTGTGTTGGTATTGTACTGGCGGTACGTGTTCATCGCCGAGATATTATGGCTGATACGCATGATGTTTTCCTCCTTGAATCATTACCCATGAGAATCCTTTCTCACGGTTTTGGGGGTTGTCGCTTTGGTTTGCCTTTGCATAAGCTGATTTTGACCTCTTACGGTTCAACCGGCGCTTATTGCAGCAGCTGGAGTACGCCTTGGGGCTGGGCATTGGCCTGGGCCAGCATCGCCTGGGCGGCCTGAAGAAGAATGTTGTTCTTCGTGTATGCCATCATTTCTTCCGCCATGTCCACATCGCGCACGCGGGATTCGGCAGCCTGCAGGTTTTCTTTGGTGGTGGCCATGTTGTTGGACGCATGCTCCAGCTGGTTCTGCAGTGCACCGTAATTGGCGCGGGTGGTGTTGACCTGGGTGATAGCGTCTTCGACCATATCCGAAACTATGACTTTCGCTGCTGTTGCTTTGGCGGCTGCGCCTGATGCGCTGTCAATCGCCGCAGTATTTGTGGTCAGTGTTGTTAGATCAGAGATCGCCGCAGCTGTAATTGTAACAGACTGAGCACCATCTTCTCCATAATAGATAACCGCTGCATTGGCCGGGGATGCTGCTACCGTGCCGAGTGCGCCATCTCCGTTTAATTCCTTTTGGCCAAAAACCTCGGCTCCGTTGAACTTGGTATTAATATAAATGTCAGAGATTGCCTTGCCTAGCGCATACATTTCCGATCCGATGTTGGCCTGATCGTCATCACTGTATGTGCCGTTTGAAACCTGCACTGCCAGTTCCTTCATGCGGGTAAGCATATCGGAGACTTCGTTGAGAGCGCCTTCTGCAGTCTGGATGAAGGATACACCGTCCTGGGCGTTGCGGGTAGCCTGGGTCAAGCCACGGATCTGGCTGCGCATTTTTTCGGAAATGGACAATCCCGCCGCGTCGTCCGCGGCCCGATTGATCCGGAATCCGCTGGAGAGTTTCTCCATGGACTTATTAGTGTTTACCGTATTTGTATTGTACTGGCGGTACGTGTTCATTGCCGAAATATTGTGGCTGATACGCATGTTGTTTTCCTCCTTGAATCCTATTCGCGGGAATCCTTTCCCGCGCTATGCTTGTATGTTTCCTGGTGCCTGCCGTGTGCTTATGCGGCCTCCGGCTGCTTACTGCAGCAGCTGGAGTACGCCCTGGGGCTGGGCATTGGCCTGGGCCAGCATCGCCTGGGCAGCCTGGAGAAGAATGTTGTTTTTGGTGTATGCCATCATTTCTTCCGCCATGTCCACATCGCGCACGCGGGATTCGGCAGCCTGCAGGTTTTCCTTGGTGGTAGCCATGTTGTTGGATGCATGCTCCAACTGGTTTTGCTGGGCGCCATAATTAGCACGGGTGGTGTTGACTTCGGTGATTGCATTTTCAACCAAAGTAACAAGCGAAGGAGATCCTGCATACGCGCTTGCAGCTCCCGTACCCGTCTGGGCTGTAAGCAGTACCAAGTTGGCAGTTGTTGCTTTTGCAATGTCTACCTTCTGGCTGCCATCTTCCCCATAATAGATGGATGCGGCCATTGCAGTAGTGCCATCATTCGCCATGATACCCGTAGCGCCAACCGTATGTCCGGCACCAAATACTGCCTTGCCATTGAATTTTGTGTATTGGTAAATTTCACCGATCGCTTTTCCCAAGGCCTGCAATTCAGAATCGATGTTGGCTTGATCGTCCGAGCTGTACGTCCCGTTTTTGACCTGCACAGCCAATTCCTTCATACGGGTAAGCATGTCGGACACTTCGTTAAGCGCGCCTTCTGCCGTCTGGATGAAGGATACACCGTCCTGGGCATTGCGGGTGGCTTGGGTCAAGCCGCGGATCTGGCTGCGCATTTTTTCGGAAATGGACAGGCCTGCCGCGTCATCCGCAGCACGATTGATCCGGAATCCGCTGGAGAGCTTTTCCATGGACTTATTGGTGTTTACCGTATTGGTATTGTACTGGCGGTACGTATTCATTGCCGAAATATTGTGACTGATACGCATGTTGTTTTCCTCCTTGAATCCTATTCGCGGGAATCCTTTCCCGCGTTATGATACATGTTTTCTACCATTCGCCGCGTATCTACGCGGCTTCCCGCAGTTTAAGCTGCTTATTGCAGCAGTTGGAGTACGCCCTGGGGCTGGGCATTGGCTTGAGCCAGCATCGCCTGGGCGGCCTGGAGAAGGATGTTGTTCTTGGTGTATGCCATCATTTCTTCAGCCATGTCCACATCGCGTACGCGGGATTCGGCAGCCTGCAGGTTTTCCTTGGTGGTGGCCATGTTGTTGGCAGCATGCTCCAATTGGTTCTGCTGAGCACCGTATGTGGCACGGGTTGTGTTGACTTCCGTGATAGCAGCTTCCACCAACTGAACCAATGTAGTTCCGGCAGGGGTAGCTGCTGCTGGATCATAGGCACTGGCACCCGCTGCAGTTGCCGTTGTAAGAGTGTCCAAAGCGAGTGTTGTTGCTTGGCTGATATCAACATGCTGGCTGCCGTCTTCACCGTAATAGATGATTGCGGCTGCAGTGCCGGTGCCATCATTTCCTGTCATTTCGCCGGCGGTTACAGTCTGCGTTCCAAACACTGCCTTGCCGTTGAACTTGGTATATTGATAAATTTCACCAATCGCCGTGCCCAATGCTTTCATTTCCGAATCAATATTATCCTTATCATCGCTGCTGTAGGTCCCGTTTTGCACCTGAACAGCCAGTTCCTTCATACGGGTGAGCATGTCGGACACTTCGTTGAGTGCGCCTTCTGCAGTCTGGATGAAGGATACGCCGTCCTGGGCATTCCGGGTAGCCTGGGTCAGGCCCCGGATCTGGCTGCGCATTTTTTCGGAAATGGACAGGCCCGCCGCATCATCGGCAGCCCGGTTGATCCGAAAGCCGCTGGAGAGCTTTTCCATGGACTTGTTGGTGTTGACCGTGTTGGTGTTGTACTGGCGGTACGTGTTCATTGCCGAGATATTATGGCTGATACGCATGATGTTTTCCTCCTTGAATTTTCTCCATGAGAATCCTTTCCCACGGTTTCTTTTTGACTACTCAACAATTGTTTCCCCTACATGAGCAGGAAGCCTATGCAGCTTTGCGCTGCCTAAGCCGCTGCTTACTGCAGCAGCTGGAGTACACCCTGGGGCTGGGCATTGGCCTGGGCCAACATCGCCTGGGCAGCCTGGAGAAGAATGTTGTTCTTGGTGTATGCCATCATTTCTTCCGCCATGTCCACGTCCCGTACACGGGATTCGGCAGCCTGCAGGTTTTCTTTGGTGGTAGCCATGTTGTTGGATGCATGCTCCAACTGGTTCTGCAGCGCACCATAGTTGGCGCGGGTGGTGTTGACTTCGGTAATGGCGTCCTCTACATCACCTACCAAAACAAGCGCCGCATCGGCTGCCTTATCTGCTGCTGTAGTATTAGCGGCATCAGCAACAGCAGCCGTCTTTCCTGTCAAAACTGCCAGTTCAGCGGTAACTGCCGCTGTAATTGTTACCGTTTGTCCACCATCTTCTCCGTATTGGATAAGGGTGGTGTCCGTGCCTCCACCATTGTTTGCAACCATTGCGCCGGCAGCGTTTACAGACTGGGTACCAAAAACAGAGATACCGTTAAACTTCGTGTATTGGTAAATTTCTCCAATTGCCTTTCCTAATGCGAACATCTCAGAACCGATATTTGCCTTATCATCGTCGCTATAGGTCCCGTTTTGCACCTGAACAGCCAGTTCCTTCATACGGGTGAGCATGTCGGACACTTCGTTGAGTGCGCCTTCTGCAGTCTGGATGAAGGATACGCCGTCCTGGGCGTTGCGGGTGGCCTGGGTTAGGCCACGGATCTGGCTGCGCATTTTTTCGGAAATGGACAGGCCGGCCGCATCATCAGCAGCCCGGTTGATCCGGAATCCGCTGGAGAGCTTTTCCATGGACTTGTTGGTGTTGACCGTGTTGGTGTTGTACTGGCGGTACGTATTCATCGCCGAAATGTTATGACTGATACGCATGATGTTTTCCTCCTTGAATCATTACCCATGAGAATCCTTTCTCACGGTTTTTGGGGTTGTTGCTTTGGTTTGCCTTTGTATAAGCTGAGTTTGACCTTTTACGATTCAACCGGCGCTTATTGCAAAAGCTGCAGTACGCCCTGGGGCTGGGCATTGGCCTGAGCCAGCATCGCCTGAGCGGCCTGGAGAAGGATGTTGTTCTTGGTGTAGGACATCATTTCCTCCGCCATATCCACGTCCCGTACACGGGATTCGGCAGCCTGCAGGTTTTCCTTGGTAGTAGCCATGTTGTTGGACGCATGCTCCAATTGGTTCTGCAATGCACCATAGTTGGCGCGGGTGGTGTTAACTTGCGTAATGCCGTTTTCTACCAGCGTAACCAAGTTTGCCACTGCTGAAATGTTCCCTGTGATGGTTTGTGCGGTAAGCAAGTTCAAGTCATCCGTTAATGCCGTACCAATTGCAACTGACTGGGCGCCATCTTCACCATAATAGATCGTTGCCGCTGCAGCGGGATTATCACCGGCTGCAATTGAAGTGAGTGCACCGGCACCGGCACCAGTAGTTAGAGTCTGAGCGCCAAAAACCTGCTTGCCATTGAACTTGGTGTTAACATAGATTTCTGCGACCGCCGTTCCCAGAGCCTTCATTTCGGAGCTGATGTTTGTCTGGTCGTCAGTGCTGTAGGTTCCGTTTTTCACCTGAACTGCCAGTTCCTTCATACGGGTGAGCATGTCGGACACTTCGTTGAGCGCGCCTTCTGCCGTCTGGATGAAAGAAACGCCGTCCTGAGCGTTACGGGTGGCCTGGGTCAATCCACGGATCTGACTGCGCATTTTTTCAGAAATAGACAACCCGGCCGCATCATCTGCCGCCCGGTTGATTCGAAAACCGCTGGAGAGTTTTTCCATGGATTTGTTGGTGTTGACCGTGTTCGTGTTGTACTGCCGATAGGTGTTCATTGCCGAGATATTGTGACTGATGCGCATGATACTTTCCTCCTTGAATACTTGTCCGCAGGAATCCTTTCCCGCGGTATTGCATCAACCGAATTGCACGTACGGCTGCAAATCGGGTTTTGCCTTTGTAGTAAGCCTCAACCATTGCTTTGCACCCATCGTTCGCCGTTTCTATTCCTTGGGAGCAAACTTCTCCTTTAAAAGGTCCAATGATTGATTCCTAATAGATATATCGGCTTCTAAGTTGCTCTTTTCAGTATCGAGTACCTCGCTTCGCATAATTCTTATGCTTTTTGGCGCTTCGATGCCGATTTTGATCTTATCCCCGCTTACTTCCAGGATGATGACCTTGATATCATCTCCAATCAGTATGCTGTCGCCTGGCTGTCGGCTGATCACTAGCATCGTTATGCCGTCCTTTCATAGTCGAACAGGGGAAACCTGACGGGATACTCCCGGTTATCCAGGATCACCTGCATGCCGATACGCTCCTTAAAATTAATTATTACCGGACTTTTCATATTGACAGTGGCCTCCCGGATGTTTTCCGGAATTACTGCAATCACGAAAAAGCTTAATTCTTCCAAGGCGGCCGCTTTCAATTTCTGCATGGTCTCTTCGGATACTTTGGGAGAATAACTATCCATCAGCATAAACGGATCCAGAATCACAAACCTGGGATTTTGCGCGTCGGCACACTGCAATTGCATCACACCGGACTCTGCCCGTGTGTCCAGCACCACAAACCGCTTGCTGCTTTCAAAAGCGTAAATTCCATCGGGAAATTGAATGATATCCTCCTCATTCACATGCACAAAGTCATAATCCTTTGTGTTAATCAGCACACGATCCTCCTCCTCTGGCGAAAACGCCGCCCGCTTATCGTTCGTGTATTAAAACAAATTAAACCCTCTCGATGAAATATTCGATCGAGTAGGGGACATAAGTATATTCAATTTGGGGGGGCTGCCAGCTGATTTCAACCTTATCCTTGGGGATTTGCAAATCCATGTGACCGCCGCTCCAGCTCATATCGGGCTTTTCCTCCGGCAAAAAAGCCAAAACTGTCTTAACCGGCTCTTTTCCCCGCTGCGCAGCAATCTGCGCAGGGTTTAATGCATCCGGCCCCATCATGGCGTTTTTCTCGTTGGAATACTGCCCGGCCTTATCCAGCGCAGCCTTTTCTCCCTTTTGAATCATCTGCTGAGCCTGAGACCGAAGGGACTTGATACCGATGGAATCATAAAAGGCCCGGTTGTCTACTTCCAACTGCAACGGGTCTCTGTCCATCTTCATTTCCTCTCGTTTGACCGAAATGGTCATTTCAGCCGGCGTGGTCTTGCACAAGAGCTGAGCTTGTGTAATCTCATACCGTAAAACGAGCCGCTCGATCCTCATTTCTCACTCACCTACCCATATTTACCTTTTTCAGCTCAGATAATCCAGCAAGGAGGGCTGCAAGATCTTCGTACCCATCTGCAAGCAGGCATTGTAAATCAGTTCCTGCTCAGAAAATTGGATCATGCCCTCATCAAGCGGCAGACTCTCCAGCTGATTTTGTCTGTTCGTTGCCGTAATTTTGTTCCTTCCAAGCCTGTCGGCGAAAAATGAAATATAGTTTGTCTTTTCTCCAACGCCTACATACTGCATCCGAATATCGTCGGATTTGGCTTCAAGCTTGTCGGTATATATGTTCATGTCGGTCAAATCACCGCTTTCAATCTTATCGGCGATTTGGCCAATCAAATTATATAGATTGTTGCTAAGGCCATTGCCATCCACGCCTGCGCCCAGCAAAGCTATGCCGGAATAGGCTGTATCCAGGGCGGATTGAGGAGATACAACGCCGCTCCCATTGATGGAAAGGCCAATCCCAATATCCACATACCGGTTCTCCTGTTGGAAAGTACCGGTATTCACATTTTCACCGTTATAAAGCAGGTTCCCGGAGGCGTCCAGCGTAAAAGGCATCTCTTCGACCCCTTTGCCGCCAAAGATATACTTATCGGAAAATTTCGCATTGGCAGCACTCAAGATCATTTCCTGATAACTGCGCAAGGTCGCGCTGACCGCTTTGCGCGCCAAATCGTCGCTTGTACCGGTTGTACCTTGCAGCACCTGCGCCAGCGCATTGATAGCTGTGTCGTTAATCGTAGAAATAGAGGTTTCTATCTCATCCAAAAGACCTTGACTGTCACTCAGGCTGCTCTCGTACATATCGATCCTGGACAAAGATTTACGCACCCGAAAAGCTTTTAACGCGGAAGCCGGATCTTCCGATACCTTCATAAACTTCCGCTGGGCTGTGACCTTTGTGTTCAGATCGTTCAAATCCGTAAGACTCCTGTTGAGTCTCTTCAAATAGTTCCCGGATATCATGTTATTGGTCAGGCGCATCTAGCTCACGCTCCTATCGATTAAAGGCCAACCAAGCCCATTCTATTGATAATAACATCAAGCGCTTCGTCCATTGCCGTCATTACCCTGGCTGATGCTTCAAACGCTTTTTGATATTTGATCAGATTTGCCGTTTCTTCGTTGACGGATACCCCCATCACAGACTCCCGCTGATTGTTAATGGAAGAAATCACCATATCGCTGGTATTGGAAATATCCGCGGTATAGTTCACATCAATGGCAATATCCGTCATTAACGCCAGGGTGAATTCCTGAAATCCGCCATTGAAATAAGGAGATACGGCCACAGAGCCATCCATGGCGGAAACCATTTTTAGGATGTTGTCGTTCATGCCCGGCGCAGGGCTGGGATCGTTGGTAGCCGTAATATAATTTGCATCATTCATCCAGCCGCTGGAAATGGCAATATTGGAAGCATCGGTCCCCGAAAACAATGGTTTCCCGGCTCCGTTCAGTGTGTTGAATGTATCACGCAGGCTTGTGGCCAAGCTGTTAAGAGAAGCCTTGTAATAGGGAATTCCCCGATATGCACTTTGCCCGGCGCCAGCATAGTTACCCATGCCATTGAGCACCTGCATGGCTCCAAACAACTCTCCTCCGGTGATGGGAAGGTCGCCATTTGCCGTTTCCAGGTGGACATCACCGGGATCAGTTTCCAAAGTAACGGTGGCTACGACGCTGTTTTGTGCATCCAGCAAAAACTCACTGCCTGTTTTCAGGCTCAGCGTGCCGTCGCTGTGATTGATTACAGTAATGTCCATATGCGAAGAGAGCGCATCGAGATAACCGTTTCTCATATCGTTCAATTCGTTGGTGGAGCTTTGCTGCAGCTTGGCCACCTGAATGGAGTGGTTAATGGTACTGATTTTATTCAAAAGCGTGTTGACGTCCTTCACCGTAACGCCCATCTCATAAATTTCCTGATCGTACACCGTGTTCAGCTGATTCATGTAATGATTAAGGGTCTGGGTTACTTTCTGGGCGCTGGAACGGGTAAGGCTGGAAAACTCCACCTCACCCGCATTCAAAGACAGCGTTTGCAGCTGCTTATAAAAATCCTCAATCATAACGCCAAGCCCGTCTGTTTGCGTTTCATCAAAGTTGCTTTCAATATCCGACAGGATGCTGAGCGTTTTTTCTATGGCGCTGTTTTCCGAGTTTGCATTGCGGAAGCGAAGGTCAAGGAATTCGTCGCGAATCTGACGAATGCCGTTAATCGTCACACCCAAGCCATTCGTCATCGTTCCGCTCTGGGCATATTTGTAACTGTCCGAATTAAAAGAGGTGGCGGATTGGTCCACCACCTGCCTGGAATAGCCTTGTGTGGACTGGTTGGCGATGTTATTGGCGGTAACATCAAGCCCAGCCTGTGCCGCCGTCAATCCGCTTTTTACTGCTTCAAATCCATAAAAAGTCGCTCTCATATATACCTCTTGCCCATTCATCAGATACTTGTCTGCACGGTTTTTGAATAAGTGCCGGAATTCTCATCCAACCCCAACTGCCGGTTCATAAAGTGGATGGTAGCCAGGCGGGTATCAACAAGCTTTTTGTTTAATGCGTTCTTCTTTTTCAGCGCCCCGATGGTTATCCGAAGGGTTTCATAAACCGGCTCCAGCGCCGACTGGCATTCCTTACTGCTCTTAATCATTTCCCGAAGTGTGGCACATTTCGTATCGGAGCACAACCCAATTCTTTGGGTTTCAAGGCCTTTGCTCTGCATCAGAAGCGCTTGCTGCGCATTCATCAGGTGGAGCAGTGCTTGCGTATCGCCGGAAACCAGAGCCTGGGTCTTTTCCCCTTCCAACTCCAGCAGCTTTTCATAAACGTTACATTGCGCATCAAGCACTTTTTTAAGCGCAGCCAAATCGTTCACGGCGATCCCCTTCTTGCTACTGGTTTCCATAGATCATAGCCTCTGCGATGGCTTCCGCGGATACATAATATGTGCCCTGGGAAATCTCATTTTTCAGCCGAAGGAGCTTCTCCGATGAAGAAGCCTTTGTCGCTTCGCCTACCACCATGCTGACGATTCTGTCCATTTCGGAGTATTCTTTAGCGGTGCTTGATAAGACCAAATTGTCTTTGCCGCCGGCGTCAACCTGCTTTCTTGCATCCTTTGCGCCGGACAAAGTATTCTCCGTCATAATGGAGCTGTAGATTTTATCAAGCTGTATTGGATTAATTTTCATCATTCATCACCCGTTTTATATATCGATCATGTTTGAAAGAAGTTTAGCAAAAAACGAAATCCCTTATGTTCTTAAGCCATTTGTAATTTGCTCCAGTTCATCGGCCGTTTGAATCATCTTCGCATTGAATTGAAAGCCGCGCTGTGCAATCATCATACGGGTCATTTCGCCAATCAGGTCCACATTGGATAGCTCGGTCGCGCCGGTTACCCATTGGGAAACATTATCAACGGCCGCTTCTCCGGAAGCCGCACTGACCGCGTATTTTCCATCACCCTGGGCATCCAAGGCTCCAGGGTTCAAAAAGGAGTACAGCGCCACCTGTGCGAGCGCGCCCTCAAAATCATTTAGATTTGCAGCAATGCGCTGGCCCTGCTGATTTAAAACGTATTCGCCGCTTTTCACAACAAGGTAACTTTGACCCTGCTCCTGTGAAATGGAGAAGTTGCCGGAACGCAGAAAGGAAATTGTTCCGTCCGCGTTTTCCACAGAAAAGTAACCGGTTCCCGAGATCATTGCGCTCATGGGCCATTCCTGGCCCGCCGCACCCTGGTTCGTAATGTTGGTGGTGGTCTGGGCACGGCTGCCGTTGCCAACCATCACATCCAGGCCTTGAGCACTGGTGTATATCAAGTCAGTAAAGTTGACCTCTTTTGCCTGATACCCTTGTGTGTTTACATTGGCAATATTGTTTCCCGTAACATCCAGGCTGTACTGGTAGTTCTTCATGCCGGACTTTGCTGCGTAAAATCCATTTATCATATTGACCGCTCCTTCAAGCTTTCTTCCAATCCACGCACCCTGTTTATACGCGCCCTATCTCGTTAACCGTCTTTTGGTTGATTAGATCCAGGATTCGCAGAGCCTGTCCGCAGGATTGAAACGCACGGGAAGCTTGCATCATGTCCGACATTTCCTCAATCATGTCTACATTTGAGCGTTCCAAATGCCCTGAAAGAATCCTGCCTGTAAAATTTGCGTTCCCTCCCGGATTGTTTACTGTATTGTTCTCGCGCTTATTCAAGGCATCCATGTTATTAGGAACGACCATTTGAAGCGTGTCGACATAGCGGCCGGCGCAGGAGACTTCGCCCCCTTCGCTGATAAGCACTTCTCCTGGGCCCATAAATAAGCGGCCATTCCGCCCAAGCACGTAATCGCCGGCGGAAGTCACAAGATACCCAAGGGCATTCACCTGAAAGCTTCCGTCCCGGGTGAGTCCGTTTCTTCCATTAGCAGCCTGTATGCTGAAGAAACCATCTCCCAGGATGGCATAATCCAGGCTTCTACCCGTCCCCTCAATCGTTCCCTGAGAATAATCGGTATACAGTTCATCGGCAATGCAGCCATGAGTAGTTGTACCAATTTCATCATCCTGTGTGCTGTTTATCATACGATAGGCTACATATTCACCAAAGGTCGTGGTAATCAAAGTATCCCGCTTAAAGCCGGATGTGCTGGCATTAGCCAAATTATTACCGGTTACATCCAGCGCCCTTTGACGGTTGAGCAGCCCGGTGGTTGCGGCATATACTGCGTTATCCATAATAGCTCGTCTCCTTTGTGCGTACTATTCAGACATATATTCCGTTATCCTCTGTTTTAGCCTGGAAAGCGCTTTGGAATGAATTTGTGAAACCCGCGAAACAGTCAACCCCAGCACGAACGCGATTTCCTTCAATTTTAGCTCTTCAAAGTAGTAAAGGGAAATCACTGTTCTTTCTTTATCATCCAGTTCGTCGATGTACATGGCCAGCTGCTTTTTGAAATCATTCTCCATCAGCTTATACCCCGGCGTCTGCTCATTCGAATGCTTGGTTATGTCCAGCAAGGTCATGCTGCTGGTCAGCAGCGTTTCCTCAAAAGCCACCACATGAAAATTCATTTCGTTAAAACGGATTTTTGCGAGCTCTTCCTCCGACAGCTGCAGACGCTGGGCCAATTCAGCGTCTCCCGGCGGCCTTCCCAATTCATCCTGCATGAGCTGACTGGTCTGGTTCACCATTTTGACCTTCTTTCGCACATCACGGGGTACCCAGTCTTTTTTGCGAATATAGTCAATGATTGCGCCTCTTACCCGGATGGAAGCGAAAGAATCAAACTGAACACCGCGGGTATAGTCATAGCGATCGATACAGTTGATCAATTCCAGAATGCCGTGGCTGGCCATATCCTCTATATCCTCGCGGCTATTGGTGAGCCCCTGGGACTTTTTTAAGCTGCAAGTTACGATATAAAGGTAGGCCATTAGGATTCTGTTGCGCAGCCCGATATCCCTGGTCTGCGTATACCTGCGCCAGGTATCCTCATCTACCTTTTTTGCTTCATCCCTGTAATAATCCATGTTCACCCCGCCTATAGTGTTCTATGGATGGCGCATTTATATTGAAATAGTCCCAAGCGCTTGGATATTTACATCCTGGTTGATTTCACTAAAGGACAGTACCACCGCCTCTGAAGAGAATTGATCTATCAGCTTTTTATAATAGCACCGTACCACAGGCGACGTTAAAACAACCACATCACCCAAACGCTCCCGAAGCCTTTTCTCCTCTTTCATGTGGGAGTTGATGATGTTTTGCATAACGTTTGGCTCTAAGGATACATAGGAACTGTTGCCGCTTTTCCGAACGCCGCTCATAATCAGGTTCTCTATTTCCGGATTGACCGTAACAACCTTCAAGCTGCCGTCACGGACAAAACGGCGCGTAATGGTACGCTTGAGTGCCTGACGAACGTATTCCGTAAGAAGATCGGCATCTTTCACCGTAGGCGCATACTCGCTAAGGGTTTCAAGGATGATTTGCATATCCCGGATGGGTATCTGTTCGGCAAGCAAATTACACAACACTTTTTGCAGCTCCACATGGGACACCACCGACGGCACAACATCATCCACCAGTTCTTTGTTCATCTTGCGCAGGTTATCCAGCAGATGAACCAGGTCCTTGCGGCTAAATAGCTCGCTGGCGTGCTTTTTAACCATTTCGGACAGATGCGTCACAATCACGGACAGCGGATCGATAATGGTGTAACCGCTCATCTGCGCGATTTCCCGGTTGTCCGCGGTAATCCATTTTGCTGGAATTTTAAAGGCCGGCTCCAGCGTATCGATGCCGTCAATTTCCTGGGCTCCGTCTATGGGGTTCATGGCCAAGAAATGATCCGCCAGCACCTCGCCTCTTGCTACCTCTTCGCCCCTTAACTTAATGACATATTCATTTACATTCAATTCCCCATTGTCCCGGAGTGTTACGGCAGGCACGACCATGCCCATTTCCTCGGCAAACTGGCGTCTGAGCATGACCACGCGGTTGATGAAGTTACCGCCTTTTTTCTCATCCACCAGCGGAATCAGGCTGTATCCCACTTCCACTTCAATGGGCTCTACAGTAAGCAGCGTATAGATGTTTTCGGTATTCCGATAGAATTCCGTTTCGCTTACAGGCAGGTCAGGCTTCTCCGCTTCCTCCGGTGCCTTTCGGGTGCGCTGAAAACGCAAAGCCAGTGCGATAAGGGCTCCGCCAACCGCCAATAACACCAGCACCGGAAAACCCGGTATGACAGACATCGTTATCAAAACGCCGCCTGTAATCAACAATACAATCGGATAGGAGGTAATTTGTGTTTTCAGGTCTTCACTCAGGCTGTTCACAGAGGCAGCACGGGTCACCACCATACCGGTGGCCGTGGAGATCAGCAGTGCGGGAATCTGGGATACAAGGCCGTCACCTACCGTAGCGATAATGTATACATTCAATACTTCGGTAAAGGTAGCGCCGCCCTGGAGCATGCCGATCACGATGCCGCCAATGCTGTTTATAAATAATATCAGGATGGCTACAATGGCGTCACCCTTGATAAATTTGCTGGCGCCGTCCATGGAGCCGTAAAAATCAGCTTCACGCTGCACCTTCTGGCGGCGCATTTTTGCCATGTCGTCACTAATCAGTCCCGCGTTAAGGTCCGCGTCAATCGCCATCTGCTTTCCCGGCATGGCGTCCAAGGTAAAACGTGCCGCCACCTCCGCAACCCGCTCCGAACCTTTGGTTATAACGACAAACTGCACCACTACTATGATCAGGAAGATGATAAAGCCAACTACGGGGTTCCCGCCAATGACAAACTGGCCAAATGTCTGAATTATCTGCCCGGCATTTCCACCATTGCCTAAAATAAGCCGCGTAGAGGATACATTCAACGCCACACGTAAAAGCGTTGTAATCAGCAATACCGAAGGGAAAACAGAAAACTCCAGCGCCTCTTTGATATGCATGGCGATCAGCAAAATGACAAGGGACAAGGCAATATTGATAATCAGCATCACGTCCAGCAGCATTGTGCTGAGCGGGATGATGATTAAGAATATGATGCCGATCACAAACAGTGTCAGCATGTTGTCAAATACCTTTTTCATTCGCTAACGCCTCTTCTTCAGGTTATATATAAACGCGATTACGTCTGCCACGGGCTTATAAAATTCCTCGGGAATCTGTTGATCCAGCTTGACCGCTTCATATAATCCGCGAGCCAGAGGCTTATTCTCCGTGACATATACGCCGTTTTCTTCAGCCACTTTGATGATTCGAAGCGCCAGGAGGTCTGCACCTTTTGCGACCAATACGGGCGCCCGGTCCTTTTTGGGGTCATATTTGAGTGCCACTGCATAATGTGTCGGATTTTTGATAACGACATCGGCAAAGGGGACCTTGTGCATCATGCGCATGACGGACAGCTTGCGCTGTATTTCCTTGATCCTGCTCTTGATCTGCGGATCCCCCTCCATGCGTTTCAGCTCTTCCTTCACTTCCTGCTTGGTCATTTTCAATTTCTGCTCGTAGTCCCACCACTGGTATACATAGTCCAGCACCGAAAGAAGTGTCATAAACAGCGTAAGCTTTACAGCAACCGAAAATGTGGCTTCGCCGATCCAATAAAAGCTGCTTTCCGGGCCAATCAGCGGCATTTGTACCATAACGGCAAGGCGTGAATTGATTTCGGTATATAGAATAGACCCAATGATTATGATCTTGAGGGAAGCTTTCAAAAGCTCTACCAGTGATCTTCTGGAAAACACGTTTTTCAGGTTGCTCACAGGGCTCAGCCTGGACAGTTTGGGCTTGAGCAAGCTTCCCGCAAAGAGAAACCTGGTTTGCACGCCGCTTATAACCACACCCAGCAGCGCAGCCACACCTCCTATGGGCAGAATGAGCATAAGCATTTTTAAGCAAAGGCTGTTCAGCATGGATGTCGCGTCCTGCAGGCCGAATTGCGCGCTTTTTGATAAGGAATCATAACTTTCCACAACGATTTGCTTTGCACTGGTAAACAGAAGATTGCCACCAAGCCTCAGCACAAGGATGAATAAAAGCAGGGAAAGGGTGCCGGTTATATCCTTGCTTTGAAAGATATTGCCCTTTTTTCGCTCATCTTCTCTTTTTCTTGGAGTAGCTTTTTCTGTTTTTCCGCTGTCGGCTGCCATGTCCTCACCTCCTTTGCAACGGCCTTCTTATGCTGAGGGAAGCATCAGTTCCATGCTTTCCTGCAGTTTTTCGTACAGCATCACAAGCGAGGAGTCCATGAGCCTGGATATGGCGGGAAGCGCCAGTATGATAATGGCAATCCCGACAACCAGCTTGATCTGAAGCCCAACCACAAAAACGTTGATCTGGGGCACAAGCCGCATCAGCACCCCCAGGCCCGCCTCCGACAACAGTTCTATCGCGAACACCGGCATAGCCAGTTTCAGTGCCAAAAGGATGAGATCGCCAAGCAAAAGGACGATGGTGCTCCCTGCTTGAAAATCAACAAGCCCCGGACCTGGCGGGAACAGGCGGCAGGACTCGCTCACGATCCGGATCAGTGTCAAATGCCCGTTGGATGTAAAGAAAATCAACGTGATCATGATATTGAACAGCGTACCGGAGATCGGCATGGAAACATTGCTCTGCGGGTCATAAAGCTTGCTCATGCCAAGGCCCATTTGCATATCCATGATTTCTCCCGCCGTAAGCACCCAAGACACAAACAGATTTGTAATAAAACCAATGGTATAGCCAATCAGCATTTCCTTCATCAGGCAGAGCATGAATGAAAGCGTCGATCCAAATTCCGGTACCCGCACGGGAAGCATCGGGGTTACCACCAGCGCCGTCAACAGCGCAAGACCGATTTTCACAATGGTTGGCACATTCCTGCGACCAAGAAGGGGATGAAACAGCAAAGCACCCGTCATGCGGGTGAATACAAGCAAAAACAGCAAATAGCTGTCAAACTGGATGATTGGCATCCCGCATCCCCTTTCCCACGGCCGCTATATCATGCCGTTTATGGTTGAAAACGTACGGTTTGTAAAATCCAGAATCTGCGTAAACATCCAGGAGGATAGCAGCATGAGCACCAGTCCAATCCCAAGCAGCTTGAATACGAAACCAACGTTCTGCTCATGAATTTGCGTGGCCGCCTGCACAACAGATACGAGTATGCCAATCCCAACGCTGACCGCCAGAAGCGGCGCGGCCATCATCAGCGTCGTGACAAGCGCATCCTTCAGGCTGGCAATAATATCTCCCTGAGACATCCGGCCTCCTCCTCCCGCAAAAGCTTTCTTTCGCTCTAATTAAAACTGGCCACCAGCGATTTGACCACCATTCCCCAGCCATCCACCAATACGAAAAGCATCAGCTTAAATGGCAATGAAATCAGCACCGGCGGAAGCATGACCATTCCCATGCTCATCAGGGTACTTGCCACCACCATGTCTATAATCAAAAACGGAAGGTAGAGCATAAATCCTATGGTAAACGCCCGCTTCAACTCGCTTGTGATAAAGGCCGGGATGATCACGGTTGTTTCAATCTGATCAACGGTTTCCGGCTTCTCATAACCTCCCATATCCAGAAAAAGGTTCAAGTCTTCGCTGTTGGTATTTTTCAGCATAAATTCCCGCAAAGGAATAATGGCTTTTTGGGCTGCCTCCACTTGCGTGATTTCGCCGCTTTGATAGGGCTGGTATGCCGTCTCATTGATCTGGCCCACAACCGGCGACATGATAAACAATGAAAGAAATAATGCGATCCCCACCAGAACCTGGTTGGGCGGAGTCTGCTGCAGCCCGATGGCGTTTCGGACGCAGGAGAGGACAATCACAATCCGCGTAAAGCAGGTTGTCATGATGAGAATGGAAGGTAAAAGTGCAATTACGGTCAGGGTAAGCAGAATCTCGAGTATGTCTGAGCTTTCTCCCTGGCTCAATCCCTCAATGCTAATGGATACCCCATCTCCGACCGCTTGAGCATATGCAACGGGAGCGGCGGCTAAAAGTATCATAAACAGCAGCGCCACGGTTAGACATAACCCATATTTCTTCATTGCCCTGCGCCATCCTGTCCTTGGCTATCCCTGTCCCGGAGCGGGTTTTGCTTTTTTTTACCGATCCTATCAGACAGAATACCAAAAAAATCGCTTCCAGTATGCGCAGGCTCCGTGGGCACAAGATCCTCTCCGTTGATTTCGCCAATGATCTCCACCCGGTTTAGCGTTACGGAAGCCAGGTATGATTTGCTTCCCACCTGTACAAGCGCAAGATAGGCATCTTTTGCAAGCATCACGCGCTCCACCACCTTGATGTGGCGGCCGGATGAATAGGCATTATGGCGGCCAGCCACCCATTTTGCAGTCAAGTAGGCGGCAGCTATTACCATGACCACTGCAAAAAGCGGCATCAGGAAGGACCCTATATCTCCCACGTCTTTTCTCTCCCCACGGTCTTACGTTCGAAAGCTACTTTTGCGTTGTATTGCTCACAATCTCCGTGATCCTAACCCCAAAGTTTTCATCGATCACTACCACGTCGCCCCTTGCGATGAGCTTTCCATTGACAATAATGTCCACGGGGTCTCCCGCCTGTTTGTCCAATTCGACAATCGAGCCCTGCCGCAGCGCAAGAATCTCTTTGACCTGCTTTTTGGTACGCCCGATTTCAACAGTAACGTTCATATCCACGCCCATTACAAGCCCAAGGTTGACCTGATCCACCGGCTCGATATATCCGGGATCATTGTCCAGGCTTGCAAACTGCAAAGGCTGCACGACAACGTTCCTGTTCACTTGTGTACGTTCCATAGCGGCATATGGATTATGCGGCGCAGCCATAGGCATTTGAACCTGCGCAGGTCTTGGAGCCGGAGGGGGCGGAGGGACGGGCTGTGCGGGCTTTTGTGCAGCGGCCGAAGCGGATGTACGGGAAGATTTAGTTTCACCTTTGGGCGAAGACTTGTAATCTGCTTCATAGATCGGCGTAGGCACCTGGGTATGTCCGGTAACCGCAGAATTGCTCGCCGTCATCTCTGCCTGATCATCCAGTACATCTTCACCCATTCCCATCGCGCTTTCCACCAGCTCTTTGGTAAAGGGTACCGGCAGGACCGTAACAAATTCACTGTCCAACAGGTTTTCGATGATTAGTCTGAAACCAACGGTGACGATATTCTCCCCTAAGCCGGTGCTAGAGAACTTTTCGCTAATGCTTTCAATCTTGAAAGGTTCGGGCGGAGAAATATTGATGCTTCTGTTCAGGAACGATGCCAGCGCCGTACTGGATGCGCCCATCATCTGATTCATGATTTCGCCAAGCGCGCTGACATGAATTTCATCAAGCTCCTGTGCGTCTCCGGCCAATTCCTCTCCGCTGCCGTCAAGCAGCAGGTTGACAATCTCCTTTACATCCTTGACGCTCATAATCATGATGTTGGAGCCGTGCAGTCCCTCGACATACTCGATTTCTATGCCCATGGCTGGTTCCAGGTTGTTGTATTCAAACTGGGTATTCTGAACAACGTTGACCGTGGGCGTAGTAATACTTACCTGCCTGCTGAGCATGACCGAAATGGCGGTAGCGGCTGCGCCCATGCTGATATTCAGAATTTCACCGATGGTATCAATTTCGGTGCTGTTCAGGTCTAAACTGTTTTGGTATTTTGAAACGTTGGTATCTACACTCATCGCGCTAACAAACCTTCCTTATCCTGCATACTCCGGCTGATCATCACCGCAATTTTGTTTTTCCGAATCCCCGGTTCCGCGTAAAACCATTTGTTGCCGTTCACAGTAATGGTGATAGGTGTTCCTACGGCTTGGTCCAGGCGAATTACATCTCCCGGCTGCAAATTAAGGGTATCCCGCATGGTAATGGTAGTTGTCCCCAAAATGCCGCACACATCGATGTTCGTGCTTTCTATCTGGGAAAGCACCGCCTTTTTGTTTGACTCTGCGGTTTCGTCGCCGTCATCCTGCTTGTGGCTGTTGCCGGACTGCGCATCTATGATTTCTTCCAAGGTAGGGCTTATATCTATGCATGGGATGCAGCAGGTGATGGTGCCCTTCACCGAGTTAAGTTTTATTGAAAGCACCACCACCGCCACAACCTCATCCATTGCGATGGACTTAATAAACCGGGTGTTTGTCTCGATTTGCCTGACCGAAACGGAGATGTTGGAACTGTGCGGCCAGGCATCCTGAAACAGGGAAGTTATCCTTTTCAGGATTCTTTCCATCAGCACTACTTCAATGTCGGTAAACTCCCGCTGAGGGATTTCCCTTTCCTCAATGACGCCGCCAAACATGCGTTCAATCAGCGCAAAGGTAACCGGGTTTGAGATGTCAAGCAACATGGCTCCTTTTAGAACATTCATGTCCAAGACGCCGGTGATTTGCATGTCAGGGAGGGCGTTATTATACTCCAGATAGGGATGCTCCTCCAACGAGACGACGCTAACTTCGCAATAGCTGCGCGTCAGTCCCGCAAGATAAGATGCCATGTGCCTTGCATAGATTTCGCTGATCCCATACAAAACCTTCTGCTGATCTTTTGTCAGCTTTTTGGGGTTTTTAAAGTTATACAGCTTAACCTTTTTTTCATCAAGGTTCATTTCGGCGCTCTGATCATCCGTTTTGTTCCCTGCCAGCTCCTGCAAAAGCTCGTCTATTTGGTTTTGAGACAGAATCTCCGGCATATCTCGTCTTCCTTTGCGCAGTGTTTAGTACTCTTCAGGTCTTACAGCGGCGTATCCATTTGGATTTTGAGGCCTTTCCATGCAGTAGGCACGGTACAGGATATTAGTCTTGTACGCCTCGATTCTTGATATCACCACATCCGCCGGTTCCCGCACATACAGTTTCTTCCCATTTGTCATGGTAATCAGCGTATCGGGAATCATCTCGATGGTTTCGATCAATTCATGATTGATATAGTACTTATCGCTGTTCAGCTTTGTCACTTCAATCATTTGTAGCACGCTCCTCAATAAGCCTCCCGTTTAGCGCGGATCATGGCTCATTTCTTTTCCAAATTTATCAGCGCTTCAAGTTCACCAGTTCCTCCAGCACCGAGTCTGAAGTGGTGATAACCCTGGCGTTTGCTTGGAAACCACGCTGGGCAACGATCATGTCGGTAAATTCCTTGGACAAATCTACGTTTGACATTTCCAATCCGCCCGAGACAAGGGAACCGGCCGTGGGGCTGCCGGCCATCACATAGTTGGCCGCGCCTGAATTCACCGTTTCGTTGAAATACTGGTTGCCCTGCTGGGATAGGCCGTCAGCGTTATTAAACACCGCAATAGCGATCTGCCCCAGAGGAACAATTGCCATGGTATTTGTGTTCGTACCGGAAATAGAACCGTCAGACCCGATGGAAATCGCTGTGTAATCTTCAAAGTTGGGAATGTTGATATTCACCAGCGCGCCTACCGGATTGGTCAAGGCCGGAATTTGCCCCATGACGAAGTTGCCGTTGGCGTCCAGCAGGTTGCCGTTCGTATCAAAAGAGAAAGCACCCACGCGTGTATAATTCAGGGTACCCCCGCTGTCCTCCGTTACAAAATAACCCTCGCCGGAAATATACATATCCAGCGTGCGCCCGGTCTGCTGAAAACCGCTGCGAGTATTGAGCAGGTCAATGGAGGATACTTTCGAGCCATAGCCGATCTGTGTGGGGTTCGAGCCGCCGGTTGTAGCGGTAGGGCCGCTGGCCGCGGAGATCGTCTGGTAGTACAGGTCCGTAAACAGAACCCTGCTGGATTTAAAGCCGGCAGTATTCACGTTTGCGATATTGTTACCTATAACATCCATCATGGTCTGGTGCCCTTTGAGGCCCGAAACCGCTGAAAACATGGATCTGATCATTTCAATGACCCTCCGATTTAATTATTGCGTCCATGAGCTTCTCTGTCAATCGAAGCTTATAGCCTCCGTCAGGTCCGGCTATGCAAGGATAACACCGTCGATATTGGTAAACACCGTTTGTTCTGCCATTTCCTCTTTGCCAACCACCGTGACCACCACATTGTTTGGCACGTTTACGATAAAGGCCTTCCCACCCAAAAGCACCAGTGAGTCCCGAATTCCCTTTCCGTTTGCAGTTTGAACAGCTTCGTTAAGCTGCGCCCGCTCGGTATCGGCCAAACTCAGGTCCCGCTGCTCCATCCGCAAAAGCGCATGTTTTGAGAATTTTACCCCTTCGTCGCTTTGCGCACCTTTCAATATCTGCTCAAAAGACAGGCTGGCCTTTTGTCCGCTTTGCAGCGGCTGCTGTCGGCTGATCGGCTGCATTGCAAACCGATCCAGGGCTTGCTCGATCCGCATCAGGCTCCACCTTTCTCCATCCGCACGGCGTCCAACTTTCCTACTCCGATGTCGGTCCCGCCTCCCGCAGTCTGCGCTGTCAAAGAAGATGTCCGACCCTCCACATCCAAAACCTCGCTAAGCTGGTAATACCCGCCGTTCACATAAACATAGGGAATCCCCTCACTGAAGCTTACCTGTTCCACCTCACCGGAAACAGCTACCTGCTGCCCCTGCTGATTGGTCGTGATAACATTTACCGTTTTTCCAATCAGCCCCACCGCATAGCTCGATTGAAAGGCGGCGGTCAGCTCGTTCATTTGTGATAGCGTGGTGAATTGTACCATCTGTGTCATGAATTCCGTGTTATCCGCCGTGTCATACATGCTTTGGTTTTGGAGCTGAGCTGATATGAGCTTAAAAAAATCATTGATGGTCAAATCTGATCCACTGTTTTTCGCAGTGCTCTGTGTACCGGGGAGCAGGGGTGAGGCTGTTGCCCCTACGTTTTGCACGCTCATACAATCCCTCCCGTATGGTCAAATCGTTTCATGATTTCGGGAAGCTTTCCTCCCATCAGATCCTGTAACTGATGATGCCACTTTCAGCCGCATACCGCATTTGAAGCGCTTGCACCGGCTGCGCCAATGCGGGAGCCGCATCGCTGAAGGGTACATTCCATCGTTTTTGCTCAAATGCCTGGTTTCCCTGACCTTGAGAAAAAGCGGAAAATCCCGCACTGCCCTGGCCGTTCACATCCACTTCAACATGCAGGCCGCTCAAATGAAATTCGCTAGCACCAAGCTCGGCTTTCAGTTCGCCAATCTGACCAAGTATGAGCTCTCTCGTGATACTCTGGTCTGCCCGTATGCTCAGGGAAAGGGCCTTGTCTTTTGCAAGCATCGTCACCGTTACCTTGCCCAGTCCCTCAGGGCTCAGCTGAATGTGATACTCATGGGTTCCCTCTTTCAGGGCTTTCACTGTTGCTTTTGCTACCTGCATCGCAGCACTTACATCCTGCGTGTTTTGGACTGCAGCAGTTTCAGCCGCAGCCTGAACCTTAACGGGCCGCATAGGCGCCGTGCCGGGAGAAAGCGTTTCAAAAGACAATTGCGGTTTGAATTCGCCATCAGCTTTATTCGTAACCTGCTGCCGCAAGGAAGCCTTTCCTGCCAGACCTTTTACAAGTGCCTCAAACTTTTCCTGTTTGGGCTCCCTGCCATTCTGCGCAGAAGTTTCACCGTTTTGCTGCGGGGCTGGCACGGTGTTTTCCTGCAATGGCTTTAGCATAGGCTGTTGGCCTGCCGGCACTTCCACTTTTGCCAAAACCGGCTTTTCAAGCGGGGTTGCTTCTGCCCGTAAGGACAGTTCAGCCTGCCCCTGTGTCAAAGACTGCAGTGCGCTTTGCATAAAAGCGTTGGATTCCAAACGCGCCATGAATCGGTTGGTTTCGCCTGACTCATCCATCAATGTTCCCGCATCTTCGCTTTGTGGCAGTACAACCGCCATTCCACCGTATGAGGGGCCTGTGTTCCTTGCTGATAGCAGCACCTTGTTCAGGGCTTCGCCAGGCAACCGGCTCTGGCATTGGACATGCGCAGTAGCTTCCGATTCCTCTGCATCAAGCCCTACAGGCTGCATCATCTGCGGTGTGGGAGATAATATCCCATACAAGCAAAGGTTCGAGATGCCGGGCTTTTTGCCTTCCTCATCTTCCTGACCGTTTTCGCTTGGTATAAGGGCTTTCATAATGCCATTCTTACCCTTTGCGGCGCCTAAAGCGACTGTGAGTACCGCACCAAAAGCATTGGTTTGCGCTTCCGGGGGCGTTTGCGGCATATCAGTGGCCGTCATTCCCTGCATTGGAACAGCACATATTGCTGACATAAACATTAAATCACCTCCTTTCCAATCTATCAAGCGCAAAGCGCCTGTTATCTTTTCCCTTGTACGGCCATGTTGGAGACAAACTCCTCAATGAACAATTCATCGCTCTTGCGCTCGGCCACAAGGTAAGATTCATGAGAATGGGTTTTGAGCTTTTCGATGATTTCCTTATCCTTGGTAATGGCGATCAGCCGGTCCCGCTGCAGATCGATGCGTTTCATCTGCTCCCGCATTTGCGTGGTGATCTTCAGAATCTGCTGTCGCTGATCCATAATGTAGGTGCCAATCGCGGCGCACTTGCGCACATTCTGCCCCTCTTCACAGCTTTCCTGATATTGTTGTTTGGCTTGCTCATATTGAAACAGCATGCCTTCACGTTTTTCATTGAGCCGCATATATTCGGCTTGCAGGGCATTCAGCGTGTCGGTCTCACTTTTTTGAATATGGGTATCATATTCAAGGACCTTCTGAAGCGGAAAAGTAAACTTTTTCACACCGCCCCTCCTTTGCCAATCACCTTGCAGACCTCATACAAAAGCTGCAGCGTTTGTTCCATGGAGCCTTTTTCATCAACTCCCTGCTGCAAAAACCTGTTGATCCTGTCAATATTCGCAATGGCATTATCGATCCTGGGGTTTGTACCGCTTTTATAGGCGCCAATGCTGATGAGGTCAAAGTTTTCGTAGTATGCAGAGAGGGCTGCGCGAACCGCCGAAGCTGCTTGTATATGTTCGGGGGATGCGATTTCGTTCATCACGCGGCTGATGCTCCCCAAAATGTCGATGGCCGGGTAATGGTTACGCATAGCCATCGCTCTGGAAAGCACAATATGCCCATCAAGAATCCCGCGGACCGTATCGGAAATTGGCTCGTTTACATCGTCACCTTCCACCAAAACAGTATAGACACCGGTGATGGAGCCCTTGGAAAAATTCCCAGACCGCTCCAGCAACCGGGGTAAAAGGGCATATAAAGAAGGTGTGTAACCTCTGGCGACAGGAGGTTCGCCGATCGCCAATCCTATTTCCCGCTGAGCCATTGCAAAGCGTGTAAGGGAATCCATCACCAGGAGAACATTTTTGCCTTGATCTTTAAAATACTCCGCAATGGTGGTGGCGGTCATGGCACATTTGAGCCGCATCATCGCCGATTGATCACTGGTAGCCACTACCAGCACCGACCGGCGCATCCCCTCCTCTTTCAAATCCTTTTCCATGAAGTCCCGAACCTCGCGGCCCCGCTCCCCCACCAGTGCGATGACGTTTACATCCGCCTCCACGTTTCTGAGCATCATGCCCAAGAGGGTACTTTTCCCAACGCCGCTTCCTGAAAAGATACCCATGCGCTGGCCTTTGCCGAAGGTAAGCAAAGAGTCGATGGCGCGCACCCCCATGGTCATCTGCTCGTCGATCCGTGGTCTGGACAAGGGATTTGAAGGTATGTTCTGGACGGTGTAATGCCTTTTGCAGTGGATTGGCCCGCCGTCGTCAATGGGTTTCCCAAACCCGTCGATAACCCGGCCCACCAGTTCTTCGCCTACAGGAATCCGAAGAACATCTCCGGTGGATTCCACCACACTGCCCCTTACCACGCCATGCAAGTCTTCAAAGGGCATCAACAGAACCCGGTTTCCCTTGAACCCCACCGCCTCGGCATGAATCCATCGATCCATTTTCGGGCAGTAGATGCGGCAGATGGTGCCGATATCAACCACCGGCCCGGTGCTTTCAATAACCATGCCGATGATCTTGTCAATCTTGCCATTATGAAGAATGGGTTCCACGTCATGTACTACCTGTTGATATTTTTCTAACATCACATGAACCTCCCCTCCTCCATAAAATGCTACCGGACGGACTGAACGGCCTGCTCAATGGTATCAAGTTGCTTTTGGGCACTTGCGTCCACATAAACATCGTCCGTTTCCACAATGCAGGTACCTGGCGGGGCCTCCGCCAGAACTTGCACCTCAAGCCGCTGCGCATCCCTTATCAAGCTTTTCAGATAATCGCTATTGGCCGTTACAAACGTTACTTCCTGTTGTGATACACTCAGCCGAACACATTTTTGCCCGTTCAGCCCCTCGACTGCCTTTCGAAAAATGCTGATGAATGCCTGATCGTCTTTTGAAAGCTGAGCATTTACAACTTTGCGGGAAATCGCCAACGCAAGATTAACCGCCTCATGCTCGAGTTGCTTCCACAGCACTTCCCTGCCTTGATCCAAATCCTTTACGAGTTTTACAATCTGCTCCAGCGCTTCCTCATTTTCCGCCATTGCATGGGAACGGCCTTCTTCGTAGCCCCGGCGATAACCGTCCTCCTTCGCTTTTTCGTAAGCTTCCTGCGCCTGTTTGCGGGAAAACGCGCTCATTTGCGAACTGTATCGGTTTGCACTGTCCACGATGGCCCGCGCCTGCACCCTTGCCGCTGACTGGAGATCCATTCCCTCCTCTTCCTGAACAGGGATGGGGATTGACTCTTTTTCCTTCTCCGTCTCCGGCACCGGCGGAGCGCTGTATACAAAGCTTGCAGCATCCAGATTGATGCATTCACCCTTGAACAGCTTAGTCAATTGTCTCATCCTTTCGGCCTCTTTCGATCACGACATCACCCGACTCTTCGAGCGTTCGAATCAGTGCCACAAGTTTTTGCTGCGCTTCTTCCACGTTGGACATCCTTACGCCATGCAAGTATTTGGACTCTTCCTCCAGCGTCTCCCGCAAGCGCATGGACATGTTGGAATAGAACACATCTGTAATTTCCTTGCTGCAGCCCTTGAGCGCAATAAGCAGATCGTTTGCATTGACATCCTGCAAAAAGCGCTGAATATACATGGAATCCAGGGTTGCAATATCTTCGAATACAAACATGCGGTTGCGGATTTCCTCGGCCAGCTTGGGATCCTTTTTGGACAGCTCCTCCATAAGGTACTTTTCGGTGCTGCGGTCCACCAGATTCAATACGCCTGCCATATATTTGGTTCCGCCAATTTCAGCAAACCCGATGGATTCGCTCATGGAAAGCTTGCTTTCGATCATTCTCTCCACGTCCCTGACGGCGTCCGGTGAAGTGCTGTCCATGGTTGCGATGCGCTGAACCACATCCAGTTGAACTTCCTGCGGAAGCTCGCTTAGAATCGTGGCGGCCTGGTCGGACGTACAATAGGATAGAATCAATGCCATGGTTTGCGGATGTTCGTTTTGAATCAGGCTCAGCAAATGCTTGGGATCAGCATCGGCTAAAAAGCTGAAAGCCTTCGTCTGCAAGGATCGGGTAATGCGCTCGATCACACCGGCCGCGCCGCTGGCTCCCATGGCCTTTTCAAGAATCGCCTTTGCATATTCAATGCCTCCCTCGGTAATATACTTTTGGGCAAGGCATAGATTGTAAAACTCTTCCATGGTGGATTCCACCACCTGGGATGACAGGTTTTCCAGCGTAGCGATCTGCATGGTGATCCGCTCAATTTCATCCTGCCGCAAATATTTATATATTTTGGAGGCATTCTCCACGCCAAGGGAAAGGACAACGGTAGCAGCCTTTTTTGTATTCTCCGTACTTTTTGTTTTTGATTTCATTTACGCGTCGTCCTCCTTCATCCAGGTTCTGATGAGCTGTGCTACGGTTTCCGGGTTGACTGCGGCAAATTCCTTCACCTGGCGTTTCAACCCCATCTCACGGGTCTCGCTTAGTACAATCTCGCCGGGGGTTTGTGCCATATGCTCGCCCTGCGGCCTATCTTCCTCACGGTTTTGCGGCTGCTGCGGGCGCTGCATAGCCTGCTGCGGGCGCTGCGGCTGCTGCGGACGGTTGGCATTCGGCTGCTGGTATTGCGCCTGCTGCCTGTTCATCATGCGGGATTTCTTTTTACGCTTCAGCAGCAATATCACCAGCACGATCAAGCCAATAATCAGTGACAGCATTCCGATACCGATATACATCAGCATATCCAGCGTAAGGCCGAAGGGAAGACCCACACCCGCTTGTTCGGTAAATATAGGTGTATTCGGCTTTGCCAGGAATTCCGCATAATTGACGACAACCTTTTCCACCGGAATACCTGCACCAAAGGCTACCATTTCCCGGTATTTCTCGATTGTTTCAGGCAGCAGATCCCGGCTGTTGATCATGACGGATACCGTCATATCCGTAATCTTTCCGCCGCCATCCTGAATCCCTTCAACCTTTTGGTTGACAAAATACTCATTTGACCCGCTGTCGCTTGCGCTGGCGCCGTCGGCTTGTTCGCCATCTCCTTCTTCATAGGTCGGAACGCCGGTATTCGTTTCAGTACCGGCAACCGCCCCCGGAATCCTGCCTCCGTTTACACTTTGCCGGTCAAATTCTTCTTTTGAAAGGATGCCCTGCTCGCCTACGACTGGTGTATAGGTAGTCTGCTGCGTGGTTTTCTGCTGAAAATCCACTCGCACGTTTACCGCTACGCTCATGCCGTCGGCCCCAAATACGGGTTCCAGAAAATCAACGATTTTTTGCTTGTAAAGGTCGTTGATCTTTTTCACAGTTTCCATTTGGGACAGCGCCAAATCGACGCCGTACTCATCCGACTTTACATTCAATACCGTTCCTTCATTGTCCACAATGACGACATTTGCAGCTTTCAGGCCAGGCACACTTTTGGCCACCAGTTCTTCAATGCCGGTAATCTGCTGCTTGGAAAGGTCGGCGTATGCATAAAGGTCCAGCATCACAGATGCTGTGGCCTCAGGTTTATCTGTTTTTAAAACATAGGAGGTATCATCGGGAATATTGAGCGTAACGATGGCATCTCTCACGCCCGTCAGTGTCTTGAGAGATGCCTGAAGCCTGTCCTGAAGCTGAAAAACCAGATATTGCTTTTTTTCGTAATCGGTTGTCATTAAATCGGTGTTGCTGGAAAATACGTCATATCCAAGGGTGCTTTGAGGAAACCCTTCGGCAGCCAGCTGCATCTTGATCATCGCTTCATTGCTCTTTGGCACCATGATCGATCCGTCATTTTGCAGCCTGTAATTAACTCCTGATTTGTCAAGCAGGTTTACAATCTCAATACCTTCAGATGCAGACAAGCCCCGGTACAGCACCGCATAGCTGGCGTTTTGCAAAACGTTCGCCAGTATCACCGCGCCGACCAGGACGGCAACTATTACACCCGCTAAAGCAAGACGCCTTCCCTTGCTCATCTTTTTCAGATACCCGCTTGCACTCTGAAAAAGGCTCGAAAATGATAAATCCATGCTGACCCTCTATATCTGCCGTATTTCTCTACCGTATCGTTTTCTCTGCCATGTTAGAGGGTAATGCGCATGATTTCATTATAAGCGTCAAGCGCCTTGTTTCGCACTGCCACAAGCGTCTGGATCGCCAAGTCTGCTTTGGCCGTGTTGATCGCAATGGTATGCAGCGCATCGCTATTACCAGTTACAAGGCTAACGATATCTGTTTTTGTTGCGGCATCGGTATTGAGCACCTGCAAAACCGACTCGTTCAAATAGTCTTGAAAAGGTATGATGCTCTGGTTAAGCGACGCTGCTCCTTCAGGCTTGCTCATGCTTGCAATCAGCTGAGCCGCATTAATCGATTCAATAGCCATTTTAAATTCCTCATTTCACGCTATTAATGCTTTATTTACCGATCTCCAGCGCCTTTGCAGCCATATCCTTCATGGCGTTAAAAGCGGTTATATTGGCTTCGTACAGTCTGGAAGCAGCCATGATGTCCACCATTTCTTCCACTGTGTTCACATTTGGCAATCTTACATAGCCGTCTGCATCGGCATCAGGATGGGATGGATCATACTCAACTTTAAAATCGTCAGCATCTTCCAGGATCGCGCTGACCTCCACCCCCCCGGGGCTGGCGTTCTCGTTCATTGCCGTGCGCAGCGTACCTGCAAAATTTGCGGTCCCGGTAATTTCCGAAAGAACCACCAATTTCCGCCTGTACGGCCCGCCGTCTTCTGTGCGGGTGGTTTGCGCGTTCGCCAGGTTCTGCGCCACAATCTCCATACGATATTTTTGCGCAGTAAGCCCAGAAGCGCTAATGTTCAATGAATTTAAAAAAGCCATTCATTAACCCCGCCCTTCCGTTATAACATATTTTAACCTGTTAATTTGTGCGTTGAGGGAGTCGACCATATAGTTGTATTGCATTTGCGATCTAGCTAACTCGACGTTTTCCTTGTCCAGATTCACATTATTACCATCTTCTCTTGCAATGGTGTTATTATTTTCCACAAGGGCAGGCTCTGCCTTTTCAAGCGCATCTATCAGCTCTTCTTCGGTCAGTCCGGTTTTTGAAATCTGCCTTGCCAGCACTTCCTCAAATTCAAGGCTTTTGCTCTTATAGCCCGGTGTGGCGGCGTTTGCAATATTGTTTGATATTACCTGCTGCCTGCGCCACACAGCATCCAATCCTTTTTCCAAAAGAGTCATACTGGCGCTGCTTATAAGATCACTCATGAATTTACCCCCTCCAATGAAATGACAGAAGTGACGGTATTTTTAATTATTTCCACTATTTTCCAGTTGATATGCACAACAAAAAAATATCCTTTCGGCAGCTGGCTGTCATTTTACAGACCCTGTAGCTTTGCGTCCCCACCTTTCGATGGGTTTGCCATTATCGATATGATATGCGCTAACCCATCTCTTGTTCGGTTATATCAATCGACTATATATTCTGCACCATATCACGTTACAAGTATAACATGGCACTTTTGGGTGTCAATACTTTTTACGACAAATTTCAGTAAATTTCTCACTTTTGCTAAACTTTTGATAATTTGTGTCGAAATATAAACATTATTTGAATAACTTTCCTTTTCTGGAGGCGTATAGCACAAAAATAAACCTTGTTTTTTCCATATTTACTACCTTGCGGAATTTCAGGAGGCCATTCCCTTCAGAATTTCGCAATACTCTTTTTATTTTTGGCTCTTTTTTCTTCCCTAGATGCAGGGAAAACCCTTTTTCAAAAAGAAAAAGATCATGTTTGTGATCATTTCGGTCAAAATAAAGTGTACTGACTGGGATCTGACCGACAAAATTCGACAAAAGTGTATGCCACATAAAGGAGAGAACGGGATGGGTATCATGCATTCCGAATGGCGGGACCGTCTGAAACATTGGACGCACACGCTGGCCCAGGATTTCACACTGCCGCTTGGGGAAATTCAATGGGAAGGGTTTCAAACCATGGGGCAGCTCCCCCCCCAAGAAGCGGCAAAAGGTCCTTTTCGCCCCATGCCCGCAGGCACGCTTTGGGGCCACACCTATGAATATTGCTGGATGCGTGCTTCCGTCACGCTGCCTGAATCGGCGCAGGGCAAACGCATCGTATTATGCCTGCAGCCAGGCGGGGAGTCCACACTGTTCGTAAATGGGAAAGCTTTCGGTACTTACCGTGCTCCCTGGGTAAAAATGCCCCATCATTATATAGAAGATAATGTGCTGTGCAAGGAAGGGAAAGCCGGTGAAACCTTCG
>JAEVYX010000040.1 GCA_023392515.1 Bacillota bacterium
CCGCAGGCCCGACAAAGGCCAGACCTTCACGGTCTTCCACTTCTCCGGGGCCTTCGCCAATCAGCATAAGCGGCGCATCCGCCGCTCCCTGACCAGGCACCTTATGGGTGCAGCCCGCAACCAGGCCACAGGCGCGGCAGGCTGCTATCTGCCGATTCAACTCATTCCAGGAGATGTTCAGCATTGGCTGACCCCGCCCTCTTCTTTAGTATATCCGCAAGCTCCAAGCGATATCAATCTGCTGAATACGGAAAAATCGGCTTGATTATTTTAGCCTGGTTTGCAAAAGTGAAAAAGTCTGCGTAATATCGGCAAGAAGCCAATTTACCAAGCTGATCAGAAGTGCAATCATAACAAGCACCACTGCCATACCCGCAATGACACTTAAAAAGTCCATAACACCTGCCGCTACACGAAAGCGTCCTATGCGCTGGGCCTTTATCTCCTCCGGATTGTCTTCTATAAAATCAATATCATCGTCGTCATAATAACTCACAAGATTCCCTCCTTCGGGCTTTTGATGATACAACGATTGAAAGTGCGAATTGCTTCCTATACATAATCCATCCAGGGAGCAGACGCATCCTCCCTGCCGGTTAGTGACCCTTCTTCTGCAAGGCCTGAAAAATTCTGCTGGCGCAGCGCTTCATATAAAACAACCGCTACAGAATTGCTTAAATTCAAAGATCTTGCCTCTTTGCGCATGGGAATACGAATACAGCGCTCATAAACCTTTTGAAGCAATGATTCCGGCAATCCCCGTGTTTCACAGCCAAATACTAAAAAGTCATTTGCCTGATAAGCTACCTCCGTATAAGCCCTTGGCGCTTTGGTCGTTGCAAAATACATTTTTGCGCCTGGAAATGCACCAAGAAGCGCCTCAAAATCATCATAAACCTGGTATTGCATCATATGCCAATAATCCAGGCCCGCCCGCTTCAAATACCGGTCAGACAGGTCAAAGCCCAAGGGCTTCACAAGATGAAGCGTAGCGCCGGTAGCGGCGCAGGTTCTGGCTATATTTCCAGTGTTCTGGGGGATTTCGGGAGATACCAGTACAATATGCATGATGGCATTTCCTTTTCATGATGTCTCTTGCTTATTGTACCGCGCCTCGCATTCCTTCGCAAGGCATAACCCTGCTATTTCCTTGCATTTGCTCAAAAAAAATGGTATGATGCCTCCTGTTCCGTGTGAAAGGATGGCGAAAAAGATGTCCCCGATGCATTCTTATATCAGCATGGTGTTTGTCAACGTCGCATGGGGACTATCCTTTATTGCCAGCAAGCACGCACTGAATGTAGGCTTTTCGCCCATGACGCTTGCCTTTTTGCGCTACGTCATAACAGCCACCGTTTTAATACCAGCTGTTCTTATCAAAGAAAAGGGGCTGCGCCTTCAAAAAAGGGATATCATTCCCATGTTCTTGTCAGGACTTCTAGGCATTACTCTGTACTATTTCTTTGAGTATCAGGGCATTCAGCGTACCACCACCGTAAACGCATCCTTGATTTTGGCCTCAATCCCCATTCTGACACTGGTAGTGGACGCGGCAGCCATGAAAACGAAGCTGCGTATGCGCCAGGTGCTGGGGGCCATCCTTTCCCTAATTGGTGTTTACTGCGTGGTTCGCTTCGGAACAGACACGGGAAGCACGTCCTTTTTAGGGGATCTGCTGATTGTTGGCGCCAGCTTTGTCTGGGTGGGGTACATTTTTGTCAGCCGAAAGCTGCGGGACCGCTACTCCAGCCTGGCCATGAATGCCTGGCAAACGGTCTTCGCTCTTTTTACACTTCTCCCTCTTGCGCTATCGGAAAAATCGGAATGGCAGCCAGTTTCTTGGGATGGCTGGGCTTCTGCCGCCGGCCTGGCACTCATATGCAGCGCCTTGTGCTACTTTTTATATGGAAACGCATTAAAACAGCTTTCTCCCGTAGCGATTTCCATCTTTATCAACCTGATCCCTCTGGTTACCATATTAGGTGGAGTGGCTTTTTTAAATGAAACCATTACCGTTTTGCAGGTGGCGGGAGGCCTGATTATTGTGGCAAGCATTCTCCTGGTGAATCTACCGGGCGGGCGGAAAGCGCCGCAGCCGTCTGCAATGGAAAAATAACGCTTGCAATGACTTGAAAATGATGATAGAATAGACACGCTGTCATGCGTGTAAACTCCCAAAGGAGGTGTAATTGATGGGCAAGTTTTGTGAAGTATGTGAAAAAGGCGCGATGAATGGCAACAACGTCAGCCATTCCAACCGCAAAAGCGGACGCCTCTGGGCCCCCAACGTGCAGAAGGTGCGTGTGCTTGTAAACGGCCAGCCCAAGCGGATGAATGTTTGCACCCGTTGCCTGCGTAGCGGAAATATCTCCCGCGCGCTGCCGTCCAAATCCGGGGAAGCTTAAGATTCGTTGATCACAATAACATGCCCGTTTGCAATGCAAGCGGGCTTTGTTTTGCTTTTTAAAAATATGTTCAGCTAAAAATTAAACGTTTCTGCCGGGCTGCGCAAACTTAAAATATTTCCGTCAGGGTCTTTGCACCAAAAGCTGCGCAGACCCCATGGGTGGGTCTTAGGCATCATGATAATTTCCGCACCAAGTGCCAAAACCCTTTCAAATTCAAGATCCGCATCCGGAACATCAAAACTGAGTGACGCTTTGCCGCTTCCTGTGCCCAGCATCGAGCCGGGAGCCATCTCCTCCATCCCCGATTCCGAAAAGATGGCAAGGCCAATGCCAGGAAAACCCATGTGGGTTTCATCCCCCTCGCCATTTACAGAAAAAAGCAATTCATAAAAAGATGTCAGGCGCAGTACATCCGCTGTAATGATGCAAACCCCTGCAAGCTTCATAAGCTTCTTCCCCTTTCGTAACACAGCATAGGGATTAGTTGAATCGCTTCCTACTGCACAACAGCACTTACTAAATAAATCTTACAGCATTTCATATGTATTTACAATATCCTTGGCCACCTGCATCTTTGTCTGCCTGGTATCCATGGCCTGTTTTTCAATATGACGGTGCGCCTGCTGCTCGGTCATGCGAAGGTATTGGATCAAGGCACACTTGGCCCGGTCCACCATGCGCATCTCTTCGATTTTCTTTTGAAGCTTCTCATTTTGATTCTGCAAAAAAAGCATGCGGTTCCGCGCTGTCATGGATAGGCGAAGGGCCTGATCGAACAGCGGCCTTGCCACAGGCTTTCCCACCACCATCACACCGCTTGTCTCCACCCGCTCGGCAATGGTTTCCGCCAGCTCCGCTCTGACAAGAAGAATCACACCGGCCAGAGAGCTCTGTGCCGTTTCGACAGCCAACTCCATCCCGGGCTCATCAGACAGGGGGGTGTTGATAATGACCAATGAAAAATCTCCAGAGGCCAGCATACGCCGTGCTTCCGCGCCGCTGGACGCCGACACGCACTGACTGTATTCGGTGGTGGCAAGCAGGGATTGCAAAAGCGCCCGACTTTTTTCCGAACTGCCTACCAGCAAAGTCATTCCTTCCAAGCCAATCCCCTCTTTCCCATGATTGAATTGTTAGGATCAGATGGTTTCAAAATGCTTTTGAAACACCTGTTGGGGATCGGATTGATAAGTCTTCCAAACCCGCTCTTTCTCTGCGATATAGGAGGCCAGCACCGGCTCCGGCAGCACATTTTTCAAAAATACGCTGTTCTTGGCCAGTTCCAGTGCCTCTCCCAGGCTTTGAGGCAGGCGGATCAGGGGGTCTTTCAGGCCCTCCTTGATAAGGTCATCCTGCAAGGGTGAGCCTAATTTTGCATTGGTTTCAAGCCCTTCCAGCGCCGCTTCAATAAGCAGCGAAAACACCAGGTAAGGGTTGGTTGCCGTATCTGGCGAGCGCAGTTCCAATCTGGCTTCCCCGCTTTCAGGGATGCGGATCAGATGAGACCGGTTTCCAAAAGACCAACTGATATAGCCCGGCGCTTCGCAGCAGCCCAGGCGGTCATAACTGTTGGGCAAAGGATTGCAAAACAGGCTGATTTCCCGCACACGGCGGAGGATGCCCGCCATCATGGATTGGGCTTCCAAGGAAAGCTCCCGTCCCTCCCGTCTAAACATATTCTGGCCTGCCTGATAAAAAAACAGGTTCACATGCATTCCGTTGCCGCTCTTTTCCGGAAGAGGCTTCGGCAAAAAGGATGCGCATAACCCATATTGGGCAGCAATGGTTCGCACCACATATTTGAACGCCACAAATTGATCGGCAGCAGTAAGGGCCTCCGCCTCACGAAAATCAATCTCATTTTGTCCCGGCCCCTGTTCATGGTGAGATGTTTCCGGCTGGATATGCATGGCCTCCAAGGCCAGGCATATTTCCCGGCGCACATTCTCCCCCTTGTCATAGGGCGCAACGTCCATATAACTTGCCTTATCATGCGGTGTTTTGGTAATGCTGCCCTTCTCATCCGCTTCAAATAAATAAAACTCACATTTGGGTCCAATCTTCATATGGATGCCTTTTTCGGCTGCCTTTTCCACAGCCTTGCGCAAAATCACCCTGCCGTAACTTCCATATGGCATACCATCTGGATAACTTAAATCGCAAAACAGCCGGATAACCCGCCCGGTTTGAGGCCGCCACGGCAGCACGCACAGGGTGGTGGGGTCTGGCATAAGAACCAAATCACCTGCGCCTACATCCGAAAATCCCCGCACCGCCGTAGCATCAAAGGAGATTCCGCCTTCAAACGCGCGGGTTAATTCCCCGGGCTGTATGGAGATGTTTTTCAGCCTGCCATACAAATCGCAAAATGCCAGGCGGATGAATTTCACATCGTTCTCATCTACAAAACGGATAACTTCTT
>JAEVYX010000082.1 GCA_023392515.1 Bacillota bacterium
GCCACATGGTCGGTGTCCGGGCCGTTGCGCCAGGTGAAGAACATCCAGTCTCCCGGCTGGGGGATATATTCGTTTTTCAGCATCGGGGCCTGCTTGTCCATCAGCCACTGGGTACCCCAGTTGGTGATGCTGCCGGTCCGGTCAATATAGCGTCCTTGCCTGATAAACCAATCCCGCCCTACGTTTGTACCGCTGTACAAGGGATATTGAACCTTGAGCAAGTTGGTTCCAAACCGCTTATCGGTTTGGTCTACAGACCAGCACAAAAATTCGGCGCACCACTGGGCGTAAGAGTCCCCGGACCATTCACCAAACTTGGAATAACCGCCTTTCCTCTCCGTATAGCCCAGTTCTTCCCGGGCTACCGATAATAGCTGTATCACAAACTCCGGCGTTTCCCGGATTGGCGGAATCAAAGTTTGCCCCGGTTCCAAGGGGAGCTGCTGGGTGTCCGTCACTTCCTGAACTGGCTCGGCAGTTGGCGTTGCAACTGCTTGTGCCGCAGCCGCCTCCGCTTCAACGGGTGGGGCTGTTGCCGCTTGCTCCGCACAGGTGGCGGTAAAAAGCATGATCAGGCATAGGGTGGCTAATAGAAGCCTTTTTCCCACGGCCATTCCTCCTTTTCTGCACCTATGCTAACATAAAAACATGTATAGATGCAACGGCAACTCCTGCCACCAAATTCACAAAATTACGGGAACCGGGCCGCCCATCCGGAGTATATTCTCTGTCACAAGGCAGGTTCTTGCAAGGATGTGTACACCCTGCTCATGCGCATTTTCCAGGGCTTTTGAAAAGGCTGGGTCGGTGCGCCGGTTGGGCGCAAAACTGCAGGCAGCATTCATTTGTAATACGAAACATGCAAAACATTCATACCCTTGCCTTGCCAAGCCTGCCAATTCCTGAAGATGCTTTTGTCCCCGGACTGTAGGCGCATCGGGGAAAAGCGCCGCCCCATTTTCTTCCAGGGTTACGCCTTTCACCTCCACAAACCCCTTCTTCCCGGCCGCCTCGAAATAGAAGTCCAGCCGGGATTGACCAAAGACCGTTTCAGGGCGCAAAAAGGAGAGATCTGGCAAAAAGCCGCCTGCCAGCGCCCATTCACGGAACACCTGATTGGGGGCTTGGCTATCGATATTGATTAAATTGTCGCCTTTGTATACGGAAATGATATCATATTCTGTTTTCCGGGCAGGATTATCGCTCTTGGAAAGCACCACCCTAACCCCGGGAATCAGCAGCTCCCGGCAGCGCCCCGTGTTCTTCACATGGCATATCGTTTCCCGTCCGTCGATCAAGACATGGGCGATAAACCGGTTCGGCCGGGCTAGAAACAAGCCCTGGCAGGTGGAAGTATACTGCATGGACTGCCCCTCATTGCTTCCAGATGCACATGAACAATGCACCGTCCTGGGCGCTGGCTTCCACCCGGATGGGAAAGTCATAATCATTGCGAACACGCAGGTTCAGCGCGTCGTTTCCCACCGCCGCGTCTACGCCGTGGGGCAAATAGGTAGCCCCTGCAGGGCCGTGAGGCCGCCGCTCCAGTACGGTCATGCCCGGAAGCTGCAGCACCGTATTGTAAAAAGTCGAGGATACCTGGCATGTGCCGCCGCCATACCCCAATTGGCTTCCGCCGTCAATTAGGACTGGGGCGGGGAAATAGCCGTTTTTCCGGCTATAGGGGCCAATTTGGGTATTGAAGTTCAGTTCTTCACCGGGTGCAAGCACTCGGGACAGCTTTTGACAGGCGACGCCAATATTTTTCATACGGCCTATATTGGCCTCGGTAGTGAGCACTTTATAAAAGGAAGTAAAAGCCGCTATAGGCGTTTCTTCGCTGACGGGCGTATCTGTTGCGGATACAGGCGTCAAGTCCTTTAGCGTTCTGGTATCGATATAGCCGTAGGAGCGCCAGTAGGGCACCTTGGCCCAGCCATCAGTGATCTCCAGAATGCTCAGTTTGGCCCCGGCTTCAAGGGTCACAAAGGCATCGGCCTGGCTGTCAGGGGTTTTGTGCACCGGCGTTTGAGAAGCTACGACGGCCATGTATTTATGCTTTACCATACCATAAGGCGGCGTATTGACAGGGTCCACCGGCGTAACCTTGTGAATGCGGGTACGCATGACATAGCCGGTTTTGCCTTTGTACCGGACGGTAACCCATTCCGGATCGAAATCATCAATATCGATCGTGGTGTTTTCCGGAATCCGGTCCACAATCTCCGCATCCTCCTGGGGCGCTTTTCGCATCACGCAGCTGTAAGCAGTTAAAGCGGTATACAAGGGGGCGTCGGCGGCCAGCGCAAAAGACGGGAACAGGAATAGCAGCGCGGCAAGCCCTCCCAGCATTCTTTTCAGAAAAGACATGGATATGTCTCCTTTAACATTATTGGATTCTTATTATACCATTCTTTTCCGAATCGGTGCAAGGCGCGGCGGAGGGATTTACAATTGATGCTTATTTGATAATCTTTTGACAAAAAAAGGAGACGGCGCTCTGTTCAAACACGAAAATCTTTGTTATAATAGGTTGAATCGTCACAAGGAGGGATCGCTATGCCGCTTGTAAATACCAAGGAAATGTTCCAAAAAGCGTACGCCGGCGGGTATGCCATCGGCGCGTTTAACGTCAACAATATGGAAATCATTCAGGGCATTACCGAGGGGGGGAAAATGGAAAATGCTCCGCTCATTTTGCAGGTTTCCGCCGGTGCCCGCAAATATGCCAAGCATGTGTATTTGATGAAGATGATCGAGGCTGCCATTGCGGATACCGATTTGCCCATCGTAGTGCATCTGGACCATGGCCCGGACTTTGAAACCTGCAAAAGCTGCATCGACGGCGGCTTTACCAGCGTGATGATCGACGGCAGCCATCTCACCTTTGAAGAGAACATTGCTGTTACGAAAAAGGTAGTGGAATATGCCCATGACCGGAACGTGACGGTTGAAGGGGAACTGGGCCGTTTGGCCGGCGTGGAAGATGCTGTACAGGTGAATGAGGACGACGCCCGGTACACCGACCCGGCTGAAGTAGAAGAATTCGTATCCCGCACAGGGGTTGACAGCCTGGCCATTGCCATCGGCACCAGCCACGGCGCGTTCAAGTTCAAAGGCGAACCCCGCCTGCGCTTTGATATTTTGCAAAAGGTTGCGGACAAGCTGCCCGGCTTCCCCATTGTGCTGCATGGCGCTTCTTCCGTAATTCCCGAATATGTGGACATGATCAATCAATTCGGCGGCAACATGCCCGGCGCGCAAGGTGTGCCGGAATCCATGCTGCGCCAGGCTGCACAGATGGCAGTTTGCAAAATCAATATTGACAGCGACTTGCGCCTGGCCTTCACGGCCGTACTCCGCAAGCATTTCGCCGAACATCCAGACCATTTTGATCCCCGGCAATACCTGACCGATGCCCGTACAGCTTTAAGGGACATGGTGCGCCATAAGATCGTGAATGTTCTGGGCTGCAACGGAAAAGCGTAATACCCATAGGCGAACAAAAAGAGAAGCCTTTTGAAATGCCCCCCTTAAGTTAGCCGGTATGGTATACCGGGATTAACTTTGGGGGGCAGTGCTTTTATCCGTTTCTTTTTTACCTTATTGTCAGCGCGGTATCATGCAGGTGCCCGCGATCATGAGAAGGAAAGCAGTCCAGAAAGAGATCCCAGGCACCTCTTGAAGAATCAGGCAGGAAATCAGCACACCAATAAAGGGCGCCAATGCATAATATGCGCTTGTCTTTGCCGCGCCAAGCTCCCGCTGAGCGGAAACATAAAAAAAGATGCTTAAGCCATAGGAGAAAAAGCCCAGAAGCAAAGCGGCCGCGATAAACCACCCTCCAGTGAACCTTGCTCCTCCTAAAAATGCAAGGAAGGCTGCGCCTAAGCCGGAACCAAAGCCCTTCACCAGAACTACATCCATCGGATTTTTTACTGATAACACCCGGGTGCAGTTGTTTTCCAGACCCCAGCAAAGACAAGCCAGCAGAACAAGCATGGCTCCCCAGGAGAAGGATACGTGCCCCGCATCCTCCATAGACAAGATAAAGCTTGCCAGGGTAATCAGCGCAATTGCGCTCCATAGGCGTTTTCCCACGGTCTCCTTAAAAAACATGTAGGCTATCAGGGAAGTGGCCACAATTTCAAAATTATTCAAAAGTGATACGGTAGCGGCATTTGTCCATGCAAGCCCCGTCATAAGCAGGATGGGAGCCGCAATATCCAGTAGGATCATCAAGACAATGAAGGGTATTTCCTTAACGGAGAACCAGGCATCCATGCAGGTGACCTTTCTTTTTTGAATACAGAAACGGACAAATGCCATACCCGAGCCTGCACCAAGGTATAAAAGCGCAGCCATCCAAGCGGGAGGAATGCTTTTTAAGAGAAATTTGGATATGGGAGAGCTGATTCCAAACAGCAGGGCGGCCAGAATGGCGTGCAGAATAGCCAAATGCCGTTTATTTGTCATATCTTTCTCCTTGGTGCTGAAACATCCGCATTGAGGAAATGCAGGATGACTTAGTTTTTGTTTTCTTTCGAAAGCGTCTCCATTACCAACCCCACATGCATGGCAACGCCATAAGGGAAGCAGCGCTCGTCGGGGCTGAACAAAGGATGGTGACCCGGCCAACGGGGTGCGCCGGGGGTGGCACAGCCCAAATGGAAAAAAGCGCCCGGAGCCTTTTTCAAATAGTAGGCAAAGTCCTCAACGCCAAGGCTTGTTTCCGTATCAATCACCACAGCGCCGGATCCAAAAAGGCGAGTTGCCAAATCCACTACATGATCCCCCTGCTCTTTGGGGTTGTTAAGGGCACAATAACCGGGTTTAACGGTTAAAGCGGCACTGCCGCCCATGGCCGCGGCCACGCCTTCAACCACTTCCCGAATGCGGGTGAGCATCTTTTCCCGGGTCTCTTCTTTCAGCGTCCTGAGCGTGCCGCGCATGTGTACCTCCTGGGCAATGATGTTATGTGCCGTACCGCCTTGAATGGTGCCGATGGAAATCACGGCTGCATCAATGGGAGATACGTTGCGGGAGACAAGGGATTGAAGCAGGGTAATCATCTGCCCCGCAATGACGATAGCGTCTACGGCATTTTCGGGGTGAGCGCCATGACCAGATCTTCCGGCAACGTCGATGACCAGTTCATCGCTGGAGCCATTTGTAACGCCATATTTGAATCCAACAGTGCCAACCGGCGTATTCCCGCCTACATGCAACCCATAAATGTAATCGACATGGGGATTCTCCAGGCATCCTGCCTCAATCATGGGCTGGGCTCCGCCCAGCGTTTCCTCAGCCGGCTGAAATAGGAGCTTGACGTTACCGTGCAATTGGCTTTTCCACTCATTCAAAATTCGCGCAGCGCCTAAAACCATGGCCACGTGGGTGTCGTGGCCGCAGGCATGCATAAATCCGGGATGCTCCGACGCATAGGGAAGCCCTGTCTTTTCCAGAATAGGCAGGCCGTCCATATCAGCCCGGAGCGCCACGGTCTTGCCGGGATATTCCCCCTTGATAAGCCCAACGACCCAGGTGCGGTCGCTCGTATAGGGAATGCCAAGATGGTCAAGGGTTTGCTGAATCAAAGCCTGCGTTTTATATTCCTGAAACCCGTTTTCAGGGATGCGGTGCAGTTGATGGCGTATCTGTGCAACCCAATCGCTGATTTGAAAAGCTCTTTCCTTAATTTGCTCAGTCGTCATTTGCTCTTCTCCTGTTTGTTTCCATTCTTGTGACAGTATAAAACCGGCCGCACAACGCGTCAAGCTGAGGTTAAGCCAAAGAAAGAAGAGACCATGGAAAAATGGCCGCCTGTACAGACGGCCATTTTCCTATATACCGGGCTTGCGATTACTCGGCAAACTTTGCGTATTCGAAGCTCAGGCTGCCAGCCGGACCTTTTACCAGATTGGTGATGTACGGCTTGACCAGGTAATCATCCTGGTAGCTGTATACCGGGAAAGCAGGCATCTGCTCCACCAGATAAGTTTCGGCCGCAATCAGCAGCTTTTCGCGCTCCGCAACATCCAGTGTGGCGTTGGCTTTTGCCATCATTTCATCGAATACCGGATCATCCCAGTTGTTCTCGAAAGCATTGCCGCCGGTCATCCAGATAATCAGGTTGGCGCCGGGATCAATGAAACCTACACTGTAGCCGCTGCGATCGACGCCGAAGTTGCCGGCTTCCAGCTCGCTCCAATAGGTGGAAGAGGCTTCATAGGTGACGATGTCGCATTTGACGCCCAGGTTCTGTGCCCACAATGCTTGCAGGGCCTGCGCAAAATCGGCCTGGGTATTACGGACAACCAGCTTGAAGGTGGGGAACCCTTCACCATTGGGGTAGCCCGCTTCAGCCAGCAGTTCCTTGGCCTTTGCCACATCTTCCTTAAACAGGTCGCCGGCTACATCGCGATAGCTCTTGTCGGGATCGGTCAAGGAGGGCTGAGAATAGGGGACAAAGCCATACAGGGGTTTTTCGGCAGTCTGCAGAATGTTGGTCAGAATCCACTGACGGTCGATCGCCATGGCGAAAGCCTGGCGAACCCGTACATCCTGGAACTCGGGCAGTTCGCAGTTAAAGTCGCAGTATTGAATGCCCAGGCGGGGCGTAATGAAATATTCGCTGCTGTCTTTGTACTGGGTTTTGGCATCGGCATTCAGGTTGTCGGCAGCACAGATTTCATCATTATTGTAGGCGGTCAGCTCAGTTTCCTGCGCTTCGATGATCACGATGTCCAGGAAGTCAACTTCCATTTCGTCCGCCATGTAGTAGTAGGGGTTTTTCTCCATGGAGTACTTCTCCAGGGGCTTGATTCCCGTAAGGCGGAAGGGTCCGCTGCTCACGAAGGTGCTGGGATCTTTGATCCAGTCAGGGTTTTCTTCGTTGATATTCGCCTTGACGATAGCATACATACCGGACTGGGAGAGGAACCAGGGGGTTACATTCTCCAGCGTGAAGGCGATGGTCTTTTCGTCAACGACCTTGATGCCAACGTCTTCCTTCTTGGCTTTCCCGGTGTTGAACGCATCGGCGTTCTTGATGGGGCGCAAGTCTGTGCACAGCGTGGAAGCTACCACGGGGTCGAGGCAGCGGATATAGGAATAATATACGTCATCGGCGGTAATGGGGGTACCGTCGCTGAATTTTGCTTCATCTTTGATGGTGATTGTATAGGTCAGGCCATCTTCAGATACTTCGTAGCCTTTAGCCAGGTCAGGAATGACTTCCAGGCCGGTTTCGGAGTATTTGAACAGGCCCGCAAACAATTGAGCGGTAACCGTGGTTCCGGGAGAAACGTTGTTGATGGAGGGATCCATTGTTACCGGATCGGCCTGAATGGAATACGTAATGCGCTTTTCCGCAATTGCGGCTGCCTTATCCGCCAAAGATGTTACCGGTGCAAGGGCGAGCATAAGAACCAGAGCGCAAACCAAAATCTTCCTCATGCGTATTGATCCTCCTTTGAATGCTTCTTTATTTTATTAAGCCCTGCTCTGCAGCGCCCAATAAACAAGAGATAACCGCCAATGAAATTTCAAACAACAAAAGATGCATTTTCCAACGGGTTCATCATAGCAGGGGCGTTGTGGATTGTCAAGGGGCGCATATAAAAAAACAATGATGCATAGAGGTAATAAAAAGCATCCACCTAGTCAAATAAGGCGGCAAACAAAGGACGAATCCACATTTTCACCAATTCTTTTCCAAACCTGATTTGGTGGTTCATTCGAAAAAAGCTTCGTTTTCGACGATTTGAAATAATGAATTGTATACATTAAAACTTGCACCAATAGGATAATACGTGTATAATGCGTATGATGTTTTACCCCGGATGCTGTCGAATTGGGAGGGAACAGGTTTGATTCGATATATCGTAAAGCGGGTCGTCGCAGGGCTGTTGACGATTTTTGTTTTAATTACAGCCACCTTTTTTCTGATGCATGCGGTGCCGGGCGGGCCCTTCAGCCCTGCTGAGGAAAAAAACGTGCCTCCGGAAATACTGGCCAGGGTAGCCGCATCCTATGGATTGGACCGGCCTGTGGGCGAGCAGTTTCTGAATTACATCAAAAACCTGTTTCAGGGTGACCTGGGCGTTTCCTATAAAAAGATGGATACCACCGTCAATGAGCTGGTATCCCGGGAGTTCCCCGTATCCGCCCGGGTGGGTTTATTGGCTATATTGATATCCTTGGTCGTGGGCCTGACGCTGGGCATATTATCTGCGATCTGGCGGGGTTCTCTGATCGACGGGTTCTCCATGGTGTTTGCAACAGTGGGTATTTCGGTGCCCATGTTTGTTATTTCGGTGCTTTTAATGAACCTTTTCGCCGGTGTATTAAAATGGCTTCCTTCTTATGGCCTTACCAGCTGGAAGCACTATATCCTGCCGGTTGCCTGCCTGTCCTTTAACCCTATTGCCTATATCGCAAGGCAGACCCGTTCCTCCATGCTGGAGGTAATGGAGCAGGATTATATCCGCACCGCAAGAGCCAAGGGGCTGGCAGAACTGCGAGTGGTGCTGAAGCATGGGCTTAAAAATGCCGTTATGCCGGTCATTACCTACTTAGGCCCGTTGGTTGCGGGGCTGCTTACCGGATCTTTCGTTGTGGAACGGCTGTTTTCCGTGCCGGGCATTGGCCGTGAATTTGTAACCAGTATTTCAGACCGGGATTATACGGTGATCATGGGCATGACCGTTTTCTTTGGAGCGTTCGTCATCATCAGCAATCTGGTGGTGGATATTGTCTATGCCCTGATTGACCCGCGGGTGAAAATTTCGGAATGACGGCATATTGACCTGCTTGTTAGAAAGGGAAGAGCAATCATGCAAACTGCGGATATGCAAGTAAATCAGGAAATTCCGGACGTACAGGCGGTCTCGGAGCTTCCAAAGGAACTATTTGTGCCCATTGACCGGGCAGAGCAGCAGATGGAAGACTTTGTCCGGCCCAGCACTTCCTATTGGCATGATGTCTGGCAGCGCTTTCGCAAAGATAAACTGGCGCTTATTGGCATGATCTTTATATTGCTGATGGTCCTTTTGGCCATATTCGGCCCGATGGTCTCCCCCTATTCCTATGATGGCATGGATATGCTGGGCGGAAACCAAAAGCCCAACGCCGTTCATTGGTTTGGCACGGACAAGTTTGGGCGCGACATCTTCACAAGGGTCCTGTACGGAGCCAGGATATCCCTTACGGTAGGGGTGGTGGCTGCCGCTATCAATTTGATAATCGGCGTGATCTATGGCAGTGTGTCCGGATATTTCGGCGGCCGGGTTGATATGATCATGATGCGCATTGTGGATATCCTGATCGGCCTTCCTTCGCTATTGTATATCGTATTGATGATGCTGGTACTGGGCAGCAACATAGGCAGCGTTATCCTGGCTTTATGTATCACCTCCTGGATCGGCACAGCCCGGGTGGTGCGGGGCCAGGTATTAACGCTCAAGCATGCCGAGTATGTGCTGGCTTCCAAACTTGCCGGGGCCAACAACCGCCGGATATTGTTTACCCACCTGCTGCCTAACAGCATGGGGCCGATCATTGTTTCCACGGCTTTTCTGGTGCCTTCCGCTATTTTCTCCGAAGCCTTTTTAAGCTTTCTGGGCATCGGCATCAACGTGCCCATGGCCAGCTGGGGCACACTGGCCAACGAGGCCATTCCCATGCTGGCCTCCCAGCCCTATCAGTTGTTTTTTCCGGTGCTGGCAATTTGCCTGACCATGTTCTCCTTGAACTTTATCGGCGATGGCCTGCGCGACTCATTGGACCCGAGGCTGAAAAAGTAAGAGGAGGAGCAGGAAGTGGCGCTTTTAACCATTGAAAAAATGTATACCACCTTTCATATAGCCGTAGGTGATGTGCAGGCGGTGCGGGGGCTTTCCCTGCATGTAGACGAGGGTGAATCCATCGGCATTGTAGGGGAAAGCGGATCCGGCAAAAGCGTATCCATGCTGTCGGTCATGGGGCTGCTCAGCGCCAACTGCCAGGTGGAGGCAAAGGCCATCCGCTTTGACGGCCGGGATTTGACTGGGCTTCCCAAGCGGGAGATTCGCAAAATGCTGGGCAAAGACATCAGCATGATCTTTCAGGACCCCATGACGTCCTTAAACCCTTTATATACCATTGGAGACCAATTGACCGAGGGCATCCGCCTGCATCTCAAGTATGACAGAAAGAAAGCCCGGGAGCTGGCTTTGGAAATGCTGCGGCTGGTGGAGATGCCAAGCCCTGAAAGCCGGCTCAAGCAATATCCCCATGAGTTTTCCGGCGGCATGCGTCAGCGGGCGATGATTGCCATGGCGATCGCCTGCAACCCCAAATTGATCATTGCGGACGAACCTACGACAGCGCTGGATGTGACCATTCAAGCCCAGATATTGGACCTGCTCCGCGGCCTTAAAGATAAGCTGCAGGCCTCCATTATCATGATTACCCATGATCTGGGGGTTATCACCAACATGTGCAGCCGGGTGATGGTCATGTACGGCGGCATTGTTGTAGAGGAAGGGACCACCCGGGAAATTTTTTATGAGCCCAAGCACCCCTATACCTGGGGGCTTTTGCGGTCCATTCCTCGGGTAAAGGAAGACCAGCATGAGAAGCTGATTCCCATACCGGGTTCGCCGCCGGATATGCTGAAACCGCCCAAAGGCTGCCCCTTTGCCCCCCGCTGCCCCTATGCCATGCTGGCCTGCAAGGATTATATTCCTGCGGACACCTGGCTTTCCGGCACGCATCGTGCCGCATGCCATCTATTGCATCCCAACGCACCCAAGGTCGTAAGGGAGGAGGGTTTCCATGAATAAGGAGCATGAAACGCTTTTGCGTATGGAAAACCTCAAAATGTACTTTAATGTTAGCAAAAAAATGTTTTCCAAGAAAAAGCTTTGGCTGAAAGCCGTGGACAATGTCAGCTTTTCCATTCGAAAAGGAAAGACCTTCGGCCTGGTGGGAGAATCGGGCTGTGGCAAAACCACTGTTGGCCGGGCATTGGTGCGCCTTTACAAGCCCACTGACGGACACATTTACTACGGAGAAACCGACCTGGCTTCTCTGGACGATAAAGCACTTATTCCCTACCGTTCCAAAATGCAAATGATTTTTCAGGACCCGTACTCCTCCCTGGACCCAAGGATGGTGGTCGGGGATATCATTGCGGAGCCGCTGCGCATTCAAAACCGATATAAGACCATAAAGGAAGAGCAGGAAGCGGTTAAGGCGCTGGCTGCGCGCATCGGCCTGAAATCAGATCACATCAACCGATATCCCCACGAGTTTTCCGGCGGGCAGCGCCAGCGCATCGGCATTGCCAGGGCTTTGGCCAATACCCCTGAATTTATCGTATGCGACGAGCCTATCTCGGCGCTGGACGTTTCCATCCAGGCTCAGGTGATCAACCTTTTGGAAGAGCTTCAGGAACAGATGGGATTGACCTATCTGTTCGTCTCCCATGACCTATCCATGGTGCGCCATATCTCCCATGATGTGGGGGTAATGTATCTGGGCCATATGGTGGAAATGGCGCCGGTGAAGGAACTGTATACCCATATGCAGCACCCCTACACCCAGGCGCTTATGTCCGCTGTTCCCAAGGCAGACCCTGACATGGCAGAAAAAAGCAGCCGGATCGTACTGAAAGGCGATGTACCCACCCCTATCAATCCGCCTAGCGGCTGCCCCTTCCGCACCCGCTGCAGCCGTGCGACGGAGCTGTGCGCCCAAACCCTTCCTGAGCTAAAAGACCTTGGCAACGGCCACTTCGTGGCTTGCCATCACATTTGAACGGAAGAGCGGCTAAAGGGAAGAAGGCATCATCTTGTTCGATTATGCGCTTTTAGGCGGGACAGTCGTGGATGGCACCTGTCAAAAGCCCTATGAGGCCACCGTCTGCCTGAAAGACGGCATCATTGCGGATATTGTCAAAACGAAGGATGTTTCAGCCCGCCACTGCATCGATGCAGCCGGGCTGATTGTCGCGCCCGGCTTTATTGACATTCACTCCCATTCCGATGCTCGATACCTGATGCCGGGGGAAGCGCTAAGCAAAGTCTATCAGGGCGTTACGCTGGAACTGGTGGGCAACTGCGGGATATCTTTGATTCCGACAATGCCTCATAACCAGCTAGAAGTTTTGGGCCACGCAGCCCAAATGCTCCATATGGAGGACAGCACCAAAATTATTGGGGTGCATGACGTGGCTTCCTATGGTGCGGCTTTTCAGGAGAACCGGCCACCGGTGCATCTGGCCGCACTGATTGGCCATGGTACCCTGCGGGCCTGTGCCATGGGGTTTAAAATGCGCCCTCCAACCCCCTATGAGATGGATCAAATGCAGGTCCTTCTGGCTAATCTTTTGCGGCAGGGGGCCTTTGGACTTTCCCTGGGCCTTATCTATCCCCCCGGCAGCTTTTGCGATACGGAGGAGCTTGTCGCCCTTTCCCGGGTGGTGAAGGATAATGGCGGCATGGTAACCGTTCACATGCGCAATGAAAATAAGCGCGTGTTTGAAGCGGTGGAGGAAATGCTTCTGGTGGCGCGAACGACAGGTGTACACATGCATCTTTCCCATTTGAAACTGATGGGCATCGAGCAGTGGGGAAAAGCGGAATTGCTTCTTGAAAAAATCGGGAAGGCAAGGGCTGAGGGCGTACACGTTACAGCCGATCAATATCCCTACTCTGCCTCTTCTACCTCCCTTTCCGCACTCCTGCCCAACTGGGCCCAGGAGGGCGGCGTGCAGGCCATGCAAGCCCGGCTGCAGGATAAGGATATGAAAGGCCGGCTTTTGAAGGATGTGCGCCTGGAAATAAAAAGCCGGGGCGGGCCGGAGCGTGTGGTCGTTGCCGACACCAGAGGCCGCATACCCGACATAGAGGGCATGAACCTCAAACTGCTGTCCGAAGCGTGGAACACTGACCCTGAGGAAGCGGCTTTGCGCGTTCTTGCTGCCTGCCCGGACGGAACCGGCGGTATCTTTCATGCCATGAGCAGCGAAGATGTGCAAACGATTATGCGCAAGATGGAGATATCCGTGGGCAGCGACGGTACGGCCTATCCCCTAGATCCATCGGCTGTTTTGGAAAAACCCCATTGCAGAAATTACGGCACGTTTCCCAGAATGCTACAAACCGTAAGGGAGCATCAGTTGATGCCCATTGAGGATGCGGTTTATAAAATGACGGGGCTTGCAGCCAAAACCATGGGGCTGAAAAGCAAAGGCACCCTCACGGTGGGTCAGGATGCGGACATTACTGTATTTGATTGGGAAACCATACGGGACTGCTCAACTTATTCCCAGCCCGTGGCCCGGCCGGAAGGGATACGCCATGTATTTGTGGACAGCCTGCCAGCCGTGCTGAATGGAGAGGCCACCCATCATTGGAACGGCCGCTTTATACATCGTTAGACCACATAAAAACAGCCGGGAGAATCAAATCACCTGGCTGTTTTTGCATGCGCTTTTCTATATTCTTCGGTTCATAATGGACAAAATCAGGTTTCCGTTATTAAAGATTTGGGCTAAGAGGCTTTGATTGATCAAGGCGTTGAATTCCTCAAAAGGTACGATGGTGCTCATCAGAGGAACTACTGCAAAGACTGCGTAACACAGCACCACGCCCCGCAGCGCGCCGAAGACGCCTCCTGCCAGCCAGTCCAGCTGCTTGAGCAGCGGGAAATGGAACACGCACCGCAGGAGGTTAATTAAAATTGACAGCACCGCGAAGAGAACGATAAAGGTTAACAGAAAGCACAGAATGTTGATGGATACGGATATGATGGTCTGGTTGACATATTCAGCGACCGTGGTAGCCCCCACCGAAGAAAACACTTTGTTTTGCAGGTTAAATTGCAATAACGTATCCATTGGCGCAGGCAGCTTGGCGTTCTGCATGATGGTGTTCAAAACGTCGTTTGTAAGGTTGCTCACCTGGGTCAAAGAGAGCTCCAAATCCCCCAGGCGGGAGGTGGCATCGGTATAGTGGATGAGGCTGCGCACCAATTCCTGATCGTTTTGAATCATCGTGGCAATTTGCGGGTACAGCAAAAAGGAACCCGCAAATGAAATCAATACGGCCCCCATGCTTAAAACAGATTGTATGAAGCCGCGATAAAATCCCCACAGAACACTAAGCCCGATAATTCCCAGAATAACATAATCCACAATATTCATGGTCTAGCCCCCTTTCAAACATCCGGGTATGCTAGGGTTGCCGTTAAGGAATGGTGACGGCATACACTGTATCCCCGCAAGCCACCAACAATTTGCCGCCAGCCGTAATGCCCAGGAAAGACGTTACGGGCGTGCCCATCGGCAAATTGGTGGCAGAAAAGCGCTGTGCATTGATATCCGTCCGGTAAATGTAATCAGAGGAGACAGCATACATGTTTTTTTCATGCACCGTAGCGCCCACACAGGTGGCGGGCAAGGTTAATCTTCGGTCAATTGCGCCGCTCAACAGCCGGAGTTCCCGGATATTGTATTGGCTGTTGGTTTGGGCGGTAGGCGCCAGCAGCATCATGGCGTCGCCTTTTTGCGGCACTTCGCTGGCAATCAGCTTCCAGCCGTATACCAGAATGGCGGCTGTGGCATCCTCCGTGCCCCGGTAATCAAAGGTGCGCAGCTGTCGGGTGCTGATCACCCGAAGCTTGGAGTTTTCATAAAAAACGCCATAGGTCAACGCTTCGCCCAAGGCTATTTCACCGGTGTTCATCTGGCCTACTTCAAAGGTGTTCAGTATCGTATTTGCTACGGTGCCAAATACGTCCAGCGTCAGCGTCCACATGTACTGGCCTTCATCACCGTAAAAGCCCACGTCCAACAGCATCCGGCCGGAAAAAGCATCCGACTCTTCATCCACTGCAACGCCGAAAAGGTCCTTGATGACCAGCTTCGGATTTGTATCGCCGCCGATTACAGCAGCGGCATACCGCTTCCCGACACGGGCAAACTGTACCGTTTCGCCCAAGTTGTCATTATAAGTGGATTGGCCGTTTTGGTCAAAGATGTACATCTGGCTGCCCACCCAAGCCACCAGCTCTTTTGTTCCGGCAGAAAAAGAAGCATCGCTGCCTATCTGGCGGGACCATCGAACAGTGCCGGTGGTTGTAAGGCAGTGGATGGATACACCGTCATAGTAGAGCACATATTCTCCAAAGGGCGTTACCTGCTGCCCGGCCAGACAAGGCAGCCGGGAAGCCGTAGCATTGACAGGCTGCCCAATTCTTGTCAGCGCTTGGATGCCAAGGATGGCTATGACTAGCGCCAGGGCAAGCATAATGAGCAGCGTCCACCGCTTTTTTCGTATATCTTTCCGCTGTCTTTGCATGAGGTCTCCTTTGGGCTAAGCGGGGGCTGTTCCCTTTATGCAACGAAGTACCCCTCGCATTTCTTGCGGCAGGCCCTTGCCCTTGCCTTCTATTTATTATAATGAACATATTTGAAGTCCGCAATGAATTTTTCACAAAAGCTGCAAATCATTGTATGATTTTCGAAAGAAGTTGACTTATACGAAATAAAGTTTATCCAAAGTTTCTATTCCCTCCCTTGCTAGTGCCGGTTGGCGCTGATATCATGTCATTAGGAGGTGCGTCATATGAAGGAACTGCATCTGGGAGAGACCATTGCTCAAAAGCGCCGGGAGAAAGGAATCACTCAGGAAGCATTGGCTTCCTACCTGGGGGTATCCAAGCCGGCGGTCAGCAAATGGGAATCAGGGCAAAGCTATCCGGATATTACGCTTTTGCCCGTGATTGCATCCTATTTTGACATGACGGTGGATGCACTGATGAGCTATCGGCCGCAGCTCAGCCAGGAAGAGATCAGCGATTTGTATCACCGCCTGGCAGAAGACTTTTCAGAAAAATCCTTTAATGAGGTTTTATCCGCTTGCCGGCAGTATATAAAAAGATATGCATCCTGTTGGAAACTGCAGTATAACATGGCATTGCTGCTATTAAACCATGCAAGCCTTGCCCCTGAACCTCTGAACTTGATCAAGGAAGCGGAGGGGATTTTCTTAAGAATTGAAAAAGAAAGCGGCGATGCGGCGCTTATGCAGCAATGCCTGCCGATGGAGGCCGCCTGTGCCATAAGCCTTGGAGAACCGGAAAAAGCGATTCGGCTCCTGGACAGCCTGCCCCCGCCTCCCATGCCCTTGGAAACCTTGGTGGCCCAAGCTTACCAGATGCAGGGGGAAGCGCAAAAGGCGGTTGCACTTTTACAGGGCGGAATCTACAAGAATATTTTGGGGCTTATCAATGCAGGGGCCCATTTGATTGGCCTATACGCGCAAAACGCCGTCAAAATGGAGGAATGCTATCAATTGCTGCTGGAGACGGCAAAAATTTTTGACTTGGCATCCATGCATCCGGCAGCGCTTTTATCCACCCATCTGGCAGCCGCCCAGGGGTATATGGGGCAGGGGAATCCGGAAAAGGCGCTATATGCCCTGGAGCATTATGTGCAGATCGCCTGCAAGGAGGATCTGTTCCCTATGAAACTAAAAGGAAGCAGCTTTTTGGACCAGCTGCACCCTTTGTTTGAATCCATGGATTTAAAGGAAAACGCTCCCCGGGGTGATCAAAGCATCCGCCAGGGGTTCAGGGACGCGGTATTAAAAAATCCGGCCTTCAAGCCCCTGGAAAAGGAATTCAGGTTCACCTGTATCCTGCAAAAATTAGCTCAGTCGTTATAAGGTTTCAAGAAATAAGAGAGGGCTTCTTTGGGCTAAAGAGGTCCTCTCTTTGCATGCTTTCCGGCCTCTCTTCCGTTTTATCCAGTAAAGACCTTTTTTGCTGAAATATTCCGGGTCAGAAGGAAAAAAGCTGGGAAACCGGAAATACTACATAGAGGGCAAATGAAAAGGAGGAAGCATGATGCATCCTATTTTATATGTGGTTGTTCCCTGCTACAATGAGGAAGAGGTGCTTCCGGAAACTTCGAAGCGGCTCAAGGCGAAAATGGAATCCCTGGTAAGCGCCGGGAGGATAGCGCCCGAAAGCCGGGTGATGCTTGTCAACGATGGCTCCAAAGACCGCACCTGGAGCTTAATTGAGGAATTGCATAAGAAAGATCCCCTGTTCCTGGGTGTAAAGCTATCCCGGAACAGGGGCCATCAAAACGCACTGCTGGCAGGACTCATGACCGCCAAGGAAGAGGCGGAGGTGGTCATCTCCATGGATGCCGATTTGCAGGACGATATTGATGCCGTCGACCGGTTTTTGGATGAATATGAGAAGGGAAGCGACGTCGTCTACGGGGTGCGCAGTGCCCGCAAAACCGATACCGCCTTCAAGCGCATTACTGCTGAGGGCTTTTACAAGTTCATGAAGGCCTTGGGTGTGGATATTGTCAATAATCATGCGGATTACCGCCTGATGAGCCGCCGGGCGCTTGATGCCTTGGCAGAATACCAGGAGGTTAACCTGTTTTTGCGGGGCATCGTGCCCCTGGTGGGCTTCCCCAGCAGCATCGTGACATACGAGCGCCATGAACGGTTTGCCGGGGAATCCAAATATCCCTTAAAAAAAATGCTGGCCTTTGCCTTTGACGGCATTACCTCCTTCAGCATCAAGCCCATTCGGCTGATTACCGTGCTGGGTTTCATCATTTTTGTTTTCAGCCTTTTCATGATGCTGTATACTCTCATCTCCAAGTGGACAGGCAACGCAAACAGCGGCTGGACAAGCATTGTCGGTTCCATTTGGATGATCGGCGGCATTCAGCTGCTATGCTTGGGGGTTATCGGGGAATATATCGGAAAGATTTATAATGAAACCAAGCACCGGCCCAGATACATTATTGAGAAAATACTTAAGTAGCTGCAAACGAAAAGAGGCTTCTTTATGTGCTTAGGGCGAAGCATCTGCTGGTACAATAATTATGAAAATGAAATTGCGTTTTCCAGAGAAAATGGCTTTGACTTTATGCAGGTTTGGTACCAAAAAGGAAAGATTATAGTTGATACCCTGCCGGAACCCCGGGAGGCTGCCTTATTAGAAAGTGATTTTCCCATAATCCTGCATGCCGTGTTTGACTTGGATGACTTTGAGGCCTACGGCGGCGATTTGATTCGCTTAACTTCCGCCTTGCATCATCATGAATTGATAGTTCATCCCGTATGTAAGGACCAGCCGGTTACAGCGAGAACCAGCGAAGTGCTATCCAAGCATGTAGGCAAGCTGCTTCAAAAGGCGCGGCAGGAGGGCATTACGCTGTACTTGGAAAATAACAGCGTTATAGACGGCATGCATCATACCCTTGAGGAATTATCGCTGGTGCATGGGGAAAATCCCGATTTGGAGTTGCTGCTGGATTTGGCTCACATTGATTCCTACGCACATTTGGAGCAAATCGTCAATATGAAATTCCCCAAATGTTTGCACGTGGCGGATAAGCGATTCAGCGCAGCCCATGAGCATCTGCCTTTGGGCCAGGGTGACCTGGATTTCCCTTTGATCTTTTCAAAATACTTGAAGGGTTTTGATGGGCGCATCATTATGGAAGTCATTGCCTCTCCTGAAGAGATGGCTGAATCCGGTCGGCTTCTGGCACAGGCGCTTAAAACTGCCAGCTATTGATTTGAATAAGGTTTGACTTGGCCGAAATAAAAAGGGGCTGCCGCAATTTTATGACTGCGGCAGCCCCTTTCGGCGTGTCGAAAAAGTGGCTGCGCCGCTTTTTCGAATCGACGTACACGCCGCCGATTTCGGATTTATAGTCGGAGGGGGTACCCCTCCGACACCTCCCAGAGGGTTTTTGACAGTCTGTAAGGGGCTGCCGCAATCTTATGACCGCAGCAGCCACTTTCCATATAACTAAATAGATAAGGCTACATGATAATCAGTTCTCCCTGATCGTTCACATCCACCGTCAATTGCCTGCCGGGCTGAAGGTCATTTTGAATCAGCCTCCTGGCTACCAGCGTTTCCACCCGGCTTTGCAAAAACCGTTTCAGAGGCCTTGCGCCATAGATGGGATCAAAGCCCTGGTCGATCACCATTTGTTTAGCCGCCGGGGTTAGCAGCACCTTAAGCTGTTTGTCTTCCAGGCGTTTTTGCAAATGGGCAAGGAGCAGGTCCACAATCCGGCCGATCTCCTGGCGGTCCAGCGGCTTGTAGAATACGATTTCGTCAATACGGTTCAAAAACTCCGGCCTGAACTGCATTTTCAGCATGCCCTCCACCTGTTTGCGGGCGCTGTCGGAAATCTGCCCTTCCGGGGTTATGCCCTCCAGGATATATTCGGAGCCCAGGTTGCTGGTCATAATAAGGATGGTATTTTTGAAATCCACTGTCCGGCCCTGGGAATCGGTAATCCGCCCGTCATCCAATACCTGCAAAAGCACATTGAACACTTCGGGGTGCGCCTTTTCCACCTCGTCAAACAGCACCACACAGTAAGGCTTGCGCCGGACCGCCTCGGTAAGCTGTCCACCTTCATCATAGCCCACATATCCCGGAGGTGCGCCGATCAGACGAGATACAGAGAATTTCTCCATGTATTCGGACATATCGATGCGCACCAGATTCTTTTCATCGTCAAACAACGCCTGGGCCAGCGCCTTGGCCAGCTCGGTTTTGCCCACCCCTGTGGGGCCAAGAAACAGGAAGGAACCAATCGGCCGATTCGGGTCTGCAATGCCTGCCCGGCTGCGGAGAATGGCTTCCGATACCTTGCGCACCGCCTCATCCTGGCCGATAACCCGCTGATGAAGGATTGATTCCAATTGCAGCAGCTTTTCCCTTTCCCCTTCCACAAGCCGCTGCACGGGAATACCTGTCCACCGGGCAACAATCCTGGCGATTTCCTCATCGGTTACTTTGTCCCTTAGCAGGCTTTGGGCACCTTTGTTCCTTTCGGCAATTTCCTCTTCCGCATCCAATTCCTTTTGCAGCCGGGGCAGTTCGCCGTATTTCAATTCTGCGGCGCGATTCAGGTCATAATTCCGCTCTGCCCGCTCAATCTCGGCACCCAGCCGTTCCAAATCTTCCCGTAGCTTTTGCACCTTGCCAATGGCAGTCTTTTCGTTCTCCCACTTGGCTTTCATCTGCGAAAATTCGTCCCGAAGGTCGGAAAGCTCCTTTTGCAGATCGTTCAGATGCTCCCGGCTGAGTTCATCCTCTTCCTTTTTTAGCGCAGCTTCTTCAATTTCCAATTGCATAATCTTGCGGGAAATTTCGTCCAGCTCCACCGGCAGGCTGTCGATTTCCGTGCGGATCATGGCGCAGGCCTCGTCCACCAGGTCGATGGCTTTATCCGGCAAAAACCGGTCGGAAATATAGCGATTGGAGAGGGTGGCTGCGGCAATCAGCGCGCCATCCTGAATCTTGACACCATGGAACACCTCGTAGCGCTCCTTGAGGCCCCGCAGGATGGAGATGGTATCCTCCACTGTGGGTTCCCCCACCAGCACCGGCTGAAACCGCCGCTCCAGGGCCGCATCCTTTTCTATATATTTGCGGTATTCATCCAGCGTCGTGGCACCGATGCAGTGCAATTCACCCCGGGCCAGCAGAGGTTTTAGAAGGTTTCCTGCGTCCATGGCTCCTTCGGCTTTGCCCGCCCCGACAATGTTATGGAGTTCATCAATAAAGAGGATGGTTTTCCCCTCACTCTTTTTGATTTCCGCCAGCACGGCCTTCATCCGCTCCTCAAACTCGCCCCGGAATTTTGCCCCGGCGATGAGGCTGCCCATATCCAAAGAAAAAATTTTCCGATCCTTGAGGCCCTCGGGCACATCCCCCCGTACGATGCGCAGCGCCAAGCCCTCGGCAATGGCAGTTTTGCCCACGCCCGGCTCGCCAATCAGCACAGGGTTGTTTTTCGTTTTTCGGGACAGGATGCGGATTACATTTCGGATTTCATTGTCCCGGCCGATCACCGGGTCCAGCTTTTGATTTCTGGCCAGCTCCACCAGGTCAGCCCCATATTTAGCCAATGCGTCATACGTACCCTCGGGGCTGTCGGTAGTTACCCTGGCGGCTCCGCGCACAGTAGACAAGGCCTGCAAAAAATCATCGGCCTTTACGGAAAACCGGTCCAGGATGGGCTTCAAGACCCGGTCGGCCTTCTCCATCAGCCCCATCCACACGTGCTCCACGGACAGGTATTCGTCCTTCATCTGCGCAGCCCGCTGTTCCCCGAATAGCAATGCCTTTTCCACATCGGGAGCCACGTAGATTTTATCAGCTTCCCGGCCCGGGCCGGATACTTTGGGGAGCCTTCCTACCGCTTCGGACAATGCGCCGGCCAATAGATTCCCGTCGATATCCATTTTGCTTAGCAGCTGCGGAATAAGGCCTTCCGGCTGGGCCAACAGCGCATAGGCCAGATGGACCTGTTCCACTTGCACATTTTGATATTCCACTGCCATGTGCTGGGCTTCCCGGAGAACCTCCAGGGTTTTCTGGGTATATTTATTCACATTCATCGAAATTGCACCTCCAAGGGCAAAATACATTTTGACTATCTTTGACCTTCTTTATTTTACCTTATTTCGCCCGATTGTCAAGGCCTATTTTTAGATTTTTGAATGCTTGTCATACAAATCAGATGAATAAAAAAACCCAATGGAAACCCATTACAAAGGTCCCCCTTGAGCTTTTTCGTGATACCTTCTATCATCCGATAGAAAGTCTTTTCTGCTTAGTCCTCCATGCTCAATTCCTTATAGGGGCCCAACTCTCCCTTTGCCCAATGGCGGCGGCAGAGGCTGACATACCGGCTGTCGCCTCCCAAGACGATCTGCTCCCCTTCCTTGATAACCCGGCCATCCATCACCCGGGCGTTGCAGATGGCTTTTTTCCCGCACCAGCAGATGGTTTTCACTTCTTCAATGGTATCTGCCCAAGCCAGCAACCATTGGCTACCCTCAAACAGATTGCCCTGGAAATCGGCCCGCAGGCCATAGGCGATGACCGGGATATTTTGCACGTCCACGATATGCACCAACATTTCCACCTGTGCTTTTGTAAGAAACTGCGCCTCATCCACAATCAGGCAGGCGTATCCGCTCAGGTCCATATGCTCCACTTCTTCCATGAAGTAGCAGGAGGTTTGTAAACCGCTGCGGGAACGGACAGTCCGCTCTCCGTCCCGATTGTCCAGTTGAGGTTTGACCATGAGAACCTTTTGGTTGCGCTCCAGATAATTATGCTGCACCATAATCGCATTGGCCGTTTTACTGGAGCCCATGGCCCCGTAGCGAAAATAAAGCTTTGCCATATGATCTCTCCTGACTGATGAAATAAAATGAATTGATGCATGCGCAGCCGTCAGCAAAAAAACAGTTGCCCAAGGCAAGGGAAAACCCCTTGCTTCAGATAGCCGAATCGAATCAGGGTCTCGATCCGCTTGGCTTTGCCTGCCTTGCCAAGGCCACTGTAGCGGGCAACGGACCGGGCCATTTCTTCCGGCAGAAGAGATATATAGCACGCAAGAAAATCTTCCGCCTGCCCATAGCTTTGAAAAAGGCGGTGCCTGGTTTCCCCTCCCTGGGAGACCGCCTTGAAAAACTTATTTGAAAGCCCGCCGCCCTGGCTGCCTACCTGGTTCCTGCCATGCTGGCGATAGTCCACCGTGGGCTTGTCCAAAAACAATATATGCCCCATGGCACAAGCAGCCATGGCCGCCCACCAATCATGCATAGCCATAGCCTTAGCCGGGGCCATTTTCAATAGAAGGGCCAAACTGCGGTTGATCATCATGGTGCAGCCCGTTACATGATTTTGTACAAGCAGCCGGTTCAAATTATTTTGGTTTGGATTCAGCTTTTGATATTGGAAAAAGGACGGAGCAATGATCGCAAGGTTTTCATCCACCACCGCAAGGTCTGTATGGACAAGCAGCGGCGTTTCTTTTCCATATTGTTTTTCTCCCGCCCGCATGGCGGCCAGTGTGGTTTCCAGCTTATCCTGCCGCCACCTATCGTCCTGATCGGAAAAGCAGACGTAATCCGCCTGGCTTTTATCAAGCAGGCTCATGAAATTTCCCTTGGCGCTTTTTACGTGATCCGGGCCGGATATCCGGTGAATTTTATCAGGATGGGCGTCTTCGTACGCCGCAAGGATATGCACCGTTTCATCGGTGGAGCCGTCATCCTGCCAAAGCAATTGAAAATCCTGCTCTGTTTGGGTTAGGATGGAATCCAATTGCTCAGGCAAAAACCGCTCCCCATTGAAGGCAGCCATCAAAACATCTATCATGGCGCTGCTTTTTCCCATCCCATCCTGTATTTTTTTTATTATAACATGCTGCTTCTTATCACGCAACGCAGCAAGCCCATCTCAACAGACCTTATCTAATATTTTCGACCCATTTGACAGGAAAGGGGAGCGATGCTACACTGAAACGCAAAATACAGGAAAAGAGGAGCCTTTATGCCTTCTTTTGAAGATGCCCGCCGTTTGATGGCGCAAGCCGTGCAAGACAAAATTGTTCCCTCCGCAGCGCTGGCGGTAGGGATAAAGGATACGGTATTCCTCATGGAAACCTGGGGGCGAACCTCCCTTCCGGACGGGCCCTTGGCAAATGTCCATACACGTTATGACATGGCCTCCCTCACCAAGGTAATTGCCACCTCCATGATTGCCTTTCATGCCCTGGAGCATGGGCTTATTTGCCTTTATGATTCCATCGGCCTCTTTTTGGATGCGCCCGCAGAGAAACAGGGGATTACCATACGCCATCTTTTAACCCACACCGGGGGCATTGTAGACCATATCATGCTTTCGGAAGAAATAAGCGACCCGCAGACGGTCTGCGACTGCATCCTCGCATGGCCTCTATCCGCTGCCGTGGGGGAAAGGGTCATTTATAGCTGCATGGGCTTTATCCTGCTGGGGGCTATTCTGGAAAAGGTGTACGGCAAACCCCTGGACGTTTTGGCGCAGACTTTGGTTTTTGATCCTTTGGGTATGAAAAACACTGGCTATTGTCCCCAAGGTGAGAATTTTGCTGCCACAGAAGCCGATCCTCAAACAGGGCGGATGCTCTGTGGCGTCGTCCATGATGAGAACGCCCGGTTCCTGGGCGGTGTCAGCGCCAACGCGGGGCTGTTTTCTGATATCCAGGATTGCGCGCGCTTTGCATCCATGCTGGCTATGGGAGGCGCTTTGGAAGGAAAGCAATTTCTAAGCCCTGCCATGCTGAAAACTGCCATTCAAAACTATACACCGGGAAACGACCAGCACAGGGGATTGGGTTTTCACCTGGCTGGGACAGAAGGAAATTTCATGGGGGATTTGTTTCCTCCGTGCAGTTTCGGGCACACCGGATTTACCGGGACTTCGCTAGCGGTGGACCCAACCACCGGGCTTTATATCGTGCTGCTTACCAACAGGGTGCATCCCACCCGGCAAAACAGCGGGCACCTGCGCCTGCGCCGACTCCTGCACAACGCCGTATACGCCGCCTTTTCCCGGGAGATGTTCTGACTAATTTCAGGTACCAAAGAGATTGGCGAAGCATAAGCTGGTAAAAAAACGGCAGGTGAAACCCATGGGCTATGACCGACAAAAAGCCGTTGCCTATGCCCACAAGTGGGCGTTTGAACGCAACCCAGCCTATACAGATTTCGATCCCATGGGCGGGGATTGTACCAATTTCATTTCCCAATGCCTGTATGCAGGCAGCGGTGTTATGAACTATACACCTGTCATGGGCTGGTTTTACATTTCTTTGCAAAAGCGAACACCGGCCTGGTCCGGGGTTATGTTCCTTTATAATTTTCTGGTATCAAATAAGGGGGCCGGGCCTTATGGAACGGAACTCCCCCTTTCCCATGCTGTCATTGGGGATGTGATCCAGTTAAGCTGGGACGGGGTACGCTACACCCACTCCCTTCTGGTGGTGCAAGCCGGCACGCCTCCCGCCCTTAACAACATTCTTATCACCTGCCACACAACCGATTCGGACAACAGGCCTTTAAGCAGCTATTCCCAGCCCTTTCACCGCCTGATTCATATCATAGATGCCAGGTCATAAATAATATTCTTCCTATCTGCTTGCCCCAGGGCAGGCTATCGTATAAAATAATAAAGACATCATCAGTATGAAAAGGCTCTTCGTGCGGGACGATGTAAAACCGGAGAGCCTGTCTCCGTTTTCGTTTTCCGGATAGCCGGATTCGATGAACAGAAGCATCATCATAAGAGGAGAATCCTATGAAATCGCAATTTGCCATTTCCCTCATGTGCATGGACTTTTTAAAAATCAGGGAGCAGCTTGAAATCTTGAATCAAAGGGCAGATTTGTACCACATCGACCTGATGGACGGGCACTTTTGCAAGAATATCACTTTGTCACCGGATATTGTAAGAGCCATATCCAAGGTGGCCGCATTGCCTATGGACGCCCATTTGATGGCGACAACCCCCAACGACTGGCTGGAACCAATGCAGGCGGCTGGGGCAAAGATCATTTCCCCCCACGCGGAAACCATCAATACCGACGCTTTCCGCGTCCTGAACCGCGTAGAGCAGCTGGGCTGCCAAAAAGGTATTGTGCTTAATCCCGCAACGCCGCTGGATGCGATTCGTCCCTATATCGGAAGGCTTGATCTTGTAACCATCATGACGGTGGATGTGGGATATGCAGGTCAGCCCTTTATCCCCGAAATGCTGGATAAAATTGAAGAAGCAGCAACCCTTCGGGAAAAGAAGGGCTACCACTACAAAATTCAGGTAGACGGTTCCTGCAACGAGAGAACTTTTAAGCGCCTGCATAACGCCGGAACGGACATTTTTGTTATGGGCTCCTCGGGGTTGTTTTCCCTGGATGAAGACCTTAACCGTGCGTATGATAAAATGCTGGCTGTATTTGAAAAGGAAACCAAGTCATGCTAAAGGGAGCGGCAACCATGCGAAATGCGGTTCTGGGAATGGATATTGGCGGTACCCACATGCGCATGGGGTTTGTGGATGAATCGCTTCAGCTGTCCGGATATAATATGGCGCCAAGCAGCCTGATCAGCGGGACGGGTGCGGCGGGGCGGCTTGCCGTGTTCGTAAAAGAATATATTGAAAAAACGGGCATTCTCCCCAGTGCGGTATCGGTAGGATTCCCCTCCACGCTGGATAAACAGCGCAGGGTGCTTTTATCCACACCGAATATTGAGGGGCTCAGCGGAGTCCCTGCTGCCAAAATCATGGAGGAAGAGCTAGGGCTGCCTGTATTTATCAACCGGGATGTGAACCTGCTTTTCCTGTACGATTGCCATGTCCATCAGCTTCATGGGCTTGGCGTGAATCTGGGTATTTATGTAGGCACAGGCCTTGGCAATGTGATTTCCATCAACGGTGAAATTCTTGTGGGCAAAAACGGGGTGGCGGCGGAGCTTGGTCATATACCCGGCTGGCAGTTGAATGCTCCATGCCCCTGTGGTAATACGGGGTGCCTGGAAATGTACGCTTCCGGAAAGCATCTAAAAGAAATTCGGGATCAATATTTCCCCCAAACCCCGATTGGTGAATTGTTCATTCGTCATGGGGTTGAAGCGCAGCTGCAAGCCTTTGTGGAGTGCCTGTCCATTCCCATCGCTACAGAAATCAATATTCTCGATCCGGATCATATCATACTGGGCGGAGGCGTGCTGCAAATGGAGGGCTTTCCCACAGAGTTGTTGGAAAAATATATCTACAATCATGCCCGTAAGCCCTACCCGGCTGACAATTTGCACATTCTCTACTCCAACCAGGCCCAGGAAAACGGAGTCATCGGTGCGGCCATTCATGGGTTTCTTGAATTAGAGAAATAAATCAGGTTTGAAGAGGCATACTGTCCAATATTTTATGGAAAAAATAAACCATCTTAACGGATATTGGTTTTCAATTTGATGAATATGTGATATGATGTCAAACAGAATCCATTGTTTTGCCATCGCATGATATTGTGCGGTGGCGCGGCGCATATCAAAATAACAGGAGGTATCCACATGACAGAGAAACCCAGCAGTCACAAAACCGCCGCCATTATCCTGGGAATTGCTCTTATTGCTGCTTTGGTGCTGAGCTTTGGTCTCTTGCTCCAAAAAAATTCCCTGCAGAAGGAAAACGGCAATTTGTCGGAAGATCTAACGGCCTTAACCAAAACTTCGGATACCCTCAAGGAAGATAAGCAAGCGTTGGAAGAAGAAGTGAAGGCTGCGGAAACCGCCGCCCAGGATGCTGCTTCCCAGCTGACCGCCGCTCAGGAAGAATTGACGGCTGCCAAAGCCGCCTTGGAAGAGGCTAAGAAAGCTGCCGATGATCTGAAGACTGCGATGGACACCGAAAAGGAAACTCTTTCCGCAGAATTGACAAAAGCCACTGCCTCCCTTCAAGAATTGGAAGCCGTAAAGGCGAATTTGGATAAAGAACTGAAAGCCGCGCAGGAAACGGTTACTGTTTCTGCAACAGAAAAGAAGACCCTGGAAGATAATGTGGCGAAATTAACCGCTCAGGTCAAAGAGCTTACGGATAAGGCAGAGGAGCTGGAGGCCAAGCTTGCGGAGCTGGAAGCCATCAACGCCTCTCTCATGGCTACGCCTTCTCCGTCCCCCACCCCCTCCGCAACACCCAAAGCTACGCCGAAGGCAACAAATAAACCCGTTAGCGCTACCGCTACGCCCAAGCCTTTTGCAACGGCTACCCCCAAGCCCTGATCGCTTTTCTTATCTAAAAAACCGGCCCGGACAAGGTCTTATACCTTCTCCAGGCCGGTATTTTTTATATGCCCAGCTTTTCTCCCATCAATTGTTCCATCGCATACTTTCCGGGCAACTTGTCCTTTAGGTAAGCGGCTGCCTGCAAGGCACCCTGGGCAAATACCCTGCGGCTGGATGCCGCATGGGTGAACGTCAATGTTTCATCGGGGCCGTAAAAACCGACTTCGTGCGTGCCGGCCAGTGTTCCACCCCGCACCGCATGGATACCGATCTCCCTTGGGCTTCGGGCCTGGGCCCGGGCATTCCGCCCGGGCATCGGCTCCCGCCCTCCCGGATATACATCCTTCAGCGCCTCAAACAGCATCCAGGCTGTTCCGCTGGGAGCGTCGATTTTATTTTTATGATGGCGTTCTACTATTTCCACATCATAACTTTCTCCCAGCACTGCCGCCGCTTTTTGGGAGAGGAGGCGTAATAAGCTAACGCCCAGGCTCATGTTGGCGCTTTGAAAAACGGGGATGTGCTTGGTTGCTTCATCAATGCGCTTCTGTTCGGCTTCATTGAAACCTGTGGTAGCAAGCACCAGCGGCAGCCTCTTCTCCACCGCAAATGCCAGCAGCTCCGGAAGGCTTTCCGGCCTTGTAAAATCAACCAAAACATCCGCAGCTGCGGTGCAGGAGGAATAGGATGCAAATAGCGGAAAGGCTGCTTCTCCTCCGGCGGCGGCCACGTCAATGCCGCCTGTTACCGTAATGCCCTGCTCCCGACAAAGCGACGCCACTTCCCGGCCCATGCGCCCGCAAGCGCCGCTTATCAACACGTTCATTCGCATTCTCTCCTAACTTACCTTAAAAGCCCGATAGCCCGCATTTCATGCTTCAGCCTTTGCCGGTT
>JAEVYX010000135.1 GCA_023392515.1 Bacillota bacterium
CCGTTCATCCTGCCTTTGAAGAAGACGTGTTTGATGCCATTTCTTTACGGGCGTGTGTGGAATTGCGTCAGGTGCCCGGGGGGCCGGCGCCTCAGGCGGTGGCAAACAGCATCAAAGCAGGAAGGGCGTTTCTGGAACAGTTTTCTATGTAAAAAGAGCGGAAAGCAATATAGCAAAAAAGGGGGGCAATTGAACTGCCTCCTCTTTTTTATCATACGGATATCAATTTTCAGCAATACCTTAATTCTACATGTTTGCCCATAGCCTTTAAACAGTGGACGATTTCTTTCACAACCCGGAGCTTTAGCACAAGAGGGGGCTCGCCGCCGCTTACGCAAGCGGGATTGGCGGCCCTTCCTGCCACAATGGTAATGGTGGTGGCTTGGTTCACCAGTACGTCTGCCAGCAGATGCGCGCCATCCTGCTTTTCTCGCAGCCTGGTGGGGTTGCTCCAATCTCCCTTCAAACGAAGTTTCAGCAGTTCCAATGTTTTATGAAGCGTTAGCAGGCCTTCCGTCACCAGATGAATGCCCTCCAATTCTGCAATGGGAGGGACATCGGGGGAGGCATCGTTCAAGTGTGCTCGCAGTTCCTTGCCTATTATTTTGCTCACAATTTGGGAGGTAGTGCCGCCGCAGACAACCTTTAGGCCCGGTGCGGCCATCAAATCCGCCACCCTGCGCCTGTCTTCTTCCCTGTGCTGAGGCGGGCCTATCATCACATAGGCGTGCAGGGGTGTGCGCAAATGCAGGACTGCAACGGTGGCGTCGTCCCCCGGCTGGCCCATATAGAGGCTGTCACAGGCAGCCAGGAGGCGGCTTTGTATTTCATAGGCGCCGGCTTCCTTGCTGTAGATATCCATAAGATACTGGACCACTTGCTCATATTGCCAGTCCAGATTAAGAACCTTGCCGACCCCTGCATGGACGACGCCATCGGAAAACATCACACAGCTGTCTCCTTCCACGAGCTGCATGCGTGCTTCCCGAACCTTTTTCCCTGAGATGGTGATCTCCTTCCAGGGGGGAAGAACCTGCTTCCCATCCCTAAGAAGAATCATGGCCGGGTTATCAAACTCTACCATATAGGCAGAGCCATGTTGATCCACATGGATTACGCTGAAGGTGGCATAAGCCACCTTGCGTTCCTTGCAAACGGGCAGCGTGTCGGCGATGGTTTCCACAACATCCCGGATATCTGCTCCGTTGGACAGCATGGAGGTGATGATTTTTGTGGTGAGGGATGACAGAATATTGGCTTTAACCCCGCTGCCCAGCCCATCGGATAGCACCAAAAGCGTGCCGCTTTCATCCCGCAAAAGCGCCACCTTGTCGCCGCAAAGCTCTTCCCCGGCTTTGTTCAGGCTTCCAAAGCTGGTTTCCGCAAAGCAGCTCATGATTTCCCATCCTTCGTGATGGAGCTTTTCAGCTTTAATAGTGCGGCCTTTGTTTCCCCGGTGGTCTCTCCCAGAAGGCTTGCGATTTCCTGGGCTACCCGCATTTGCTTGTCGATAACCTGCTGGGCTGTTTGAAGGGTCTCCCGGCGCATAGCCTCTATGCGGTCTAGGTTTTCCTCTTCCTTTGTCACGTCCCTTGCCACCACTAGATACCCGCCATTGGGTACGGGAACCAGGCTTTGCTCCACTGTAAGGTCGAAAATCCTTGTTTTGCAGCGCACATTCATCACAGCTTGACCTGTTTTTGTTCCGTGAACCAGTGCTGACATATTGAGGAACATATCAAGCGGCAGCCCAAGGCAAGTGTTGTCCAGGTTCAGCATGCGCTCCCCGGCCTTGTTGTATTGCACAAGTGTCAGATCCTCATCCAGCATAAACAATGCGTTGGGTGTGTTGTCCAAAATGATGTTGGACATGGATTCCGCTTTTTCCCGCATGTACGGCAGGCACATTTTCAGGTTGGCTTTCCCATGATATACGGCAATGGCTTTTTCCCTGCAGCTTTCATAGCCGCAGGCGCCGCAATTGAGCATATGCTCCGGCCTGGTTTTTCCGATCTGGGCTAAAATGGCTTCAATATCTTCATCCGTTGGCATGCCAGCCCGGACCAGGGTAGGAGAAAAGGATGCGTCCATGTTTACACGGGATGTTTCCGACAAGGGGGCCGGTGTGAGGGGAGCCTCCTTGGATACCTGATAAATATCGCTTTTAGCCAGCAGGAAGGGCTCTCCGGTCTCGTGCAGGCCCGGCCCGCCCACACAGGAATTTTCACAGGCGCTCATTTCAAGCAAATAGCCTGTAATATGATGCTTTTGAATGGATTGCAAAATTTCAATACACCTGTCCAGCCCGTCGACGGCAACCGCCTTGTATTTATCCCGATATTCCAAGGGAATGGTTTTCAAAATGCCGCCGGGAACCGGGTAAAGCCTGCTCAGTACCTGATGCATTTCGGAAGGCCGGTCATCATGAAGCTGCAAGCTGATCTCTTCCTTTGTCAGCCATTCCCGCAATTCTTCGTACATGAGCACCGCGTCTATTTCGCCGGAAGCACGGGCTTCCTGCTTTTTGGATATGCAGGGACCGATAAACACTACCCGGATGTCCTCTTTTCTTACACTTCGCATTAATTTGGCATGGGTAACTGCCGGGGAGTTTACGGGAATCAACTGCGGGAGAAGCGGGGGAAAGTATTTTTCCACCAGCATCACAACAGTTGGACAGCAGGTGGTGATCAGGTTCGGCATGAGCCCCGCTTTTGCTATCTGGGAATAGGATTTGGATACATGGGTGGCCCCGATGGCTGTTTCTTCCACATGAGAAAAGCCTAGCTTTTTCAGCGCCGCACTCATAGCGGAAAAGGAAACGTTCGGGAAGGCAGCCACATAGGAGGGGGCCAGGCTTACAAAAACCTTTTCCCCACGAGCCAGCATATCCTTGACTTTAGGCAAATCGCTTTCAATTTGTTTGGCGTTTTGCGGACAGACAAGGGTGCATTTGCCGCATAGCACGCATTCATCCTCCAGAATCCGGGCTTGGTCGGAATGAAAGGTGATGGATTTCACGCCGCAATGGCGGATACATTTATAGCAGTTTTTACAGTTGGCTGCTTTGAACTGGATGATGCCCAATAGCCTTCCTCCTTCATACCATGACGGAACGAAACTATTCCTGCACCGGGCATGATTGATATTCATGCCCGGTGCAGGTTCCGCTAACCCGGCCGGTATCCTTATCATTATAGTGCAAATGTATAGGAATAGCTATTTTTCGCCTGTATCCACCAGTAGAGAAAAAGACTGCATATAATTGTGAAATATATAACAAAAAGCCTCCCGGTGAAAACCGGGAGGCAATGGGAAGAAGATTTATTCCAATTACGGAATGGCGTTTTCTGATTATTCGAACAGGTATGTCAAGGTTGTGGTGGCGTATACGGTGATCTCACCGGAGAGGATGGGGGTACCGGCAGCCGCGTCCGCAACTTCGTACTTGGCAGAGGGAGCATAGGTGCTATAGCTGTTTTCCTTTTCTTCCATCTTGACCAGTTCCCCAAGCTTTTTGCCGCTGGCTGCAGCCAGGAGTTCTGCCTTGCGGATGCCTTCCTTTACGGCTTCCTGCAGGGCGGTATCATAGGCTTGTGCCTGCTTGGAGGAACCAAAGTTGATGCCGTAGGATTGGTTGGCACCGGAAGCCATGGCGGCATCCATGATCTGGGATACTTTGCTGATGTCCCGAACAGTGACCATGAGCATGTTATCCACCTGATAACCGCTTACGGTTTCCGTATCGCTCAGCTTGTTGTACTCGTAATTGTAGATGGGGTACACATTGAAACTGCTGGTTACGATGTCCTTATCCTCTACACCCTGCTCCTTGATGGCGGCGATGATCTTCTCCATCACGGCGTTGTTGGCGCTGTGCGCTTCTTCAACAGTGGCGCCTTTGGTGTTGACACCAAGGTTCAAACTGGCATAGTCCGCAGTCAGGGTAATGGTGGAGCTGCCTTGAACAATCAGCTGCTTTTCAGAGGGGACAGGCGCCGTGTTCTCAGCCAGGGCGGGAACCGCGGTCAGGGAGAACAGCATTACGAGAACCAGTGTTACCAGGGAGAATTTCTTCAGCAAGTTTTTCATATCAAATACCTCCGTTATTTTGTTGCTTTTTCATTTTGCGGCGGCGCAGCACCCTTGTAAGGATTGCAATTAGAATTCCCAGGGGCAAGGCCACCGGCAGGATCATGGCCAGGAATACGATCATGTCTTGAAAGAACTGCCCGATTGCTTCCAGAGAGGCCATCAGGCCCTTTTGCAGCCGCTCCCCAAGGGTGAGATTTTTTTCGTTGGCTATGTCTTTGGCGGTTTCTTCCTGCAGGTATACGCTTACGTTGGAATAGTTGATTCGGCTGTCCAGCCCCTTCAATGTGCTTTCATAGCTGTCAATCTGGTATTGGGTATCGGCAATCGCGTTTTCGACGGCCAAGAGGTCTTCCAGCCTTCCGGAGTTCTCCATCAGTGCGAGAAGCCGCTCCATTTTCACCTTTTGCGTATTCAGGCGCATGGTGGTATCGGCATAGCTTTCGCTGACGTCCGAGGCGCTTTCACTAACATCTGTTACGCGGCCGATCTGAGTGACGCCGGATTTAAAAGTATCCAGCTTTTCAGCGGGAATCCGTAGGGTGAGGTTCGCATAGCGGGTATCACCCAGCGTAATGTCGCCGCTCACGCCAACATACTCCACCCAACCGCCCTGGGCGCTTGTCAAGGCCTTGATGCTTTCCAAATCCTGATCAAACTTCATGGTGCGAAGGGTGTAGCTGGCAGTACGGATGATTTTTACGCCCTGGATTGCTTCTGCCGCATCCTGTTCATTGCTTTGGGGTGCTGCCGCACTCTTGAGGGATATCCCGCTGCCGGCCATGGGCGCCGGGGCTGCCATGTCAGATGAGATTTCGGATCGGTACAATGAATTTTCGCCGGCGGCTTCATCCTCGGTGTAACCGTAAGTGTCCCCCGCCCAGTAGTTTTGTGTACTCTGCCTGCTTCCCTCTTTCATGGGCACCCAGTTTTGGACAGACAGTGTGCCCACCGTCAGGAAGAGAGCTGCGGCTGCGACTGATACCCAGGTGCGCCAGCCTGAACGGACAGGCGCGGGCTTTCCTGATTCCTGTTGTTTTTGCATACGCTCCTCTTTCTGAATCGCTTGTCTCCAGCTCTGGCTCCATTCCGCGGGTACCTGCGCGGAATCGTCCATCTGGGTAAGGTCCTGGAGGAGTTGACGCATATCCTTTGCTTCTTCAGCGCATAAGGGGCAGCCCTTTTCGTGCTGTTCCATCAGCGCCGTTTCATCCTGCGTGAGCGCACCCTCCAGATAATCCGTCAGAAGGGCTTCAAAGCGTTGGCAATTCAATTGCTTGCCCTCCTTTCATATTCTTGGACGGTAACGCTTGAAAAAAGTTCCGCATGCTGCGTTAATATTTCTTTTAATTTTAATCGGGCACGATTGATTCTGCTTTTAACCGTGCCCACGGGGGAATCTGTGATTTTTGCTATTTCCTCATAGCTTAATTCCTGGAGCTGGGACAGCACCAATACCGTGCGCATCTCTTCAGGCAGAAGATCGATGCCTTGCTTGAGCATTGCCATCCGTTCCTTTTGCTCCAGCGCGCTGTACGGGGTAGGCCCCCGGTCCACCGGAACATACCCGGATTCTGATAAAGCTTCCAGCGATTCCGCTGCCGTGCGCTTGCGCTTGCGAAGCGCATCCAGGCATACGTTATAGGCGATGCGGTATAGCCATGTTTCAAACTTGGATTCATGGCGATAAGTGGGCATGGCCCGGTAAGCTCGAATCAGCGCTTCCTGAGCGCAATCTCCGGCATCCTGCTCATTGCCCATCAACTTCAGACACGTAAAATAGATCAGCCGCTCATGGGGCGTCACCAGTGCCTCGAAGGCGGCGGCGTCACCACGCTTGGCCCGCGCCACGATTAATTCGTCCGCTTGCACAATACCCCTCCATTCCTCGATCTTCCATAGGATTAACGGGATAAACCGCACCTTTCATGCCAGGAGGAAAAATACAGCAGAAAAACATTGGCATGAGGACTTGACAGCCCTTTTTTTCTCATGGTATCATAACCGCAATTAAATATCTACCCCAAATGCAATAACGGAGACAAGCGTTTTTCTTCCCTGCATCAAGAGAGCCGGCGGTTGGTGCAAGCCGGTAGCAGCGAAAAGCGCGCATCACTCCCGAGCAGCCGGGCCGAAAGAAGGAATACCTTCCAGTAGGGCCGGACGGTGCCGCGTGATAGGCTAGGGCTTGTTGGAGCCGAAGAGAAGGGAACGTAGTTTATGTTTCCGGGCATGGGAGTATCGGCATACAAGCCTTGCATCGTAAAGGATGCAAGGTTTTTTTGTTCTCATGCTACCCCACAAAAAAGGAGGTTTTCCCATGAATCAGATCCAGTTGATTGCTATGCGAATCCGTGATTTGCGGGACGTTGTAGCCCTCACCCCGGACGAAGTGGCCCAAAAGGCCGGCATTCCTTTGGAAGAGTACTTGGCCTATGAAACAGGAGAGCGGGATTTTTCTTTTTCCCATCTATTCAATATTGCCGATGTTCTCCAGGTGGATATATCCGATCTGCTCACCGGGGAAAGCCCCAAACTGAAGGGCTATTTGCTCACCCGCAAGGGCCGGGGCCTCGCCTTTGACCGGCGCAAACAATACCATTACCAGCACCTGGCTTACAATTTTGCCAACAAGCTATCCGAACCCTTTTTGGTTACGGTGGAGGAGGATGCCCAAGGCACCCAGAAGCAGGCACACAGCCATGAGGGTCAGGAGTTCGACTTTGTGCTGGAGGGCTATTTGCGCTTGATTCTGGGAGGCAATGAGCTTCTTTTGGCACCGGGCGATTCCATCTATTATGACAGCTCTCTGCCCCACGCCATGTATGCCGTGGACGGGGATTGCAAATTTATCGCCGTAGTCATGAAAGCACCTGATGAAGTAAGTAAGTAAAGGAGAAGGAATATGCCGCCGCTTTACCATCGCTATGTTACCGTGCAGGGGGATTTCCTCTCCTATGAGGATTTCAATAAAAATTTTCGCATCCAGAGGCCGGAGTCTTTCAATTTCGCTTATGATGTTGTAGATCGCATGGCCGAGGAGGAACCCAACAGCCTGGCCTTGGTCTGGACAAACCCCGAGGGGGAAGTACGCAAGTTTACCTTTGCCGATATGAAGAGCCTGAGTGACAAGGCTGCCAACTTCTTTCAGTCTTTGGGCATTAAAAAGGGCGATGCCGTCATGCTCATTTTAAAGCGGCATCATGAATTCTGGCCCATCCTGATGGGGCTGCACAAGCTGGGTGCCGTTGGCGTGCCTGCCACGCACCTGCTTACGGAAAAGGATGTCGTATACAGGAGCAATGCTGCCAGTGTGACCTGCATCGTTTGCACCGGCCATCACAGCCACATCATGGAAGCCGTAGAAGCTGCCATGCCCCAGTGCCCGACGGTGAAAAACAAGGTGGCTGTCCGGGAAGGGAGACCCGGCTGGATAAACTATCAGGAATGTATGGAGGCTGCCTCTGATGTGTTTGAAAAACCTCAGGGGGATGCCTATGCCCACAATGAGGACCCGCTGTTGTTATACTTCACCAGCGGTACGACCGGCATGCCTAAAATGGTGCTGCATGACCATTACTACCCCTTAGGCCATATCGTTACCGCCATGTACTGGCTGCAAGTGCAGCCGGGTGGGCTTCATCTGACGGTTTCTGAAACCGGCTGGGCCAAGTCGGTCTGGGGTAAGCTTTACGGACAATGGCTGGGAGGCTGCGCGGTATTCGCCTACGACTTTGATAAGTTCGTGGCCGCGGAGATCCTGAAGCTCATTCAGGATTTTTCCATCACCTCCTTTTGCGCGCCGCCTACCATGTACCGCTATATGCTGCAGGAAGATTTTGCCAATTATGACTTGAGCAGCCTGCGCCACTGCTCCGTAGCAGGAGAACCCCTCAATCCAGATATGGCCGCGGAATTTTTGAAGCGCACCGGCATTGAGCTCAGGGAAGCCTTCGGCCAGACGGAGCTGGTAGTGACACTGGCCACCTTCCCATGGATGAAGGTATGCCCGGGGTCTATGGGAAAGCCCTCTCCGCTTTTTGATGTGGACCTGATTGATGAGGAAGGCAATTCCTGCCCGCCCGGTGTCAGCGGCGAAATTGTGGTACGTACGCATCACGGAACGCCCTGCGGCATGTTCCATGGCTACTACCGGGACGAAAAGCTTACAAAATCCGTCTGGGACAACGATATATACCACACGGGTGATGTTGCCTGGCGGGATGAGTGGGGCTATTATTGGTATGTAGGCCGGGCGGATGACGTTATCAAATCATCGGGCTACCGCATTGGGCCATTTGAAGTGGAAAGCGCGCTATTGGAGCATTCCGCAGTATTGGAAACCGCCATCACCGCCGTTCCGGATGAAATGCGCGGCCAGATCGTAAAGGCGACAGTTGTGCTGAAACCGGGCTATACGCCTTCTGATGCACTGAAAAAGGAATTGCAGGAGCATGTAAAACATATCACTGCGCCTTATAAGTACCCCCGTATCATCGAATTCGTGGACAGCCTGCCCAAGACCATCAGCGGCAAGATCCGCCGCACGGAGCTAAGGCAAAGGGATGCTGAAAAGAAGTGATGGGGGAGGGAGGATGACGGGGTAAGGCTTCTTAAATAAAGCCTTCCCCCGGACCCCCATCAAAAAACTTTACAAGGGAGCGTGAAGGGTATGGCATTATATTGCGAGTCATTTGAAGCAAAGGGCTGTAAAGTTACGCTGCGCAATGCCGAGCCGGAGGATGCCCAAGCCCTGATCGACCTTGTAAATGCCTGCGACCGGGAAACAACCTATTTATCCCGTGAACCCGGAGAATTTGATTTGACGCCGGAGAAGGAAAGGGAATTGCTTGCCCGGTGGAAGGAATCCAAGACCAATTTGTATTTGGCGGCGCAGGTGGAGGGCAAAACCATCGGTTCCTGCCAGGCATCCTGCCCTGCAAAGAAAAGATATGCCCATAAAGCATCGGTCGCTGTTGCGCTCAGGCAGGAGTATTGCGGGCTGGGCATCGGCAGACGCATGCTGCTTATCCTGGCGGCTTGGGGCCGGGAAAATGGGCTGTCCCACCTGGAACTGGAAGTGGATACAGAGAACCTGCGGGCGGTGAAACTTTATACCGATGTGGGCTTTCAGGTATCCGGCCGCAAATACCGGGATAAGCGTTTGGCCGATGGAACCTATCGGGACAGCTATCTCATGTACCTGCCGCTGAACCCATAAAAGAGGCATGTTTTGCGCCTTACCCCATACCATATACTGTCTTAGGGCAGGAGGGATGGGCGTGAGGCGCTTTTTTGTACCCATATCAGCCGGCGCACTGGCCGGTTGCATGCTGTGCTTTCCCCAGGAGGCGGTTCAGGCATCCTTTGATGCGTGCAGATTATGGGCCGTTGCGGTGCTGCCCGGACTGTTTCCCTTTCTAATCTGCATGCTGTTGGTTACAGGCCACCTCAAGCGGTCGGGGCGCAATGCTGATAACCGGTTCTTTGGCTTGCCGGGTGCTGCCTGCCCGGTTTTGTTTATGGGCTGGCTGTCAGGTTCACCCGGCGGGGCCAGGCTGGCTCTGGAATTATATCGTATGAAGCAATGCGGCCTGGATGCCATGAAACGCCTGGCCCTCTATACGGGAACCATGAGCCCTATGTTTATCGTGGCAACACTGGGGGGGTGGCTGGGAGACATCAGGCTGGGCTGGCTGATGCTTTTATCCCATCTGCTGGCCGCGTTTATAACCGGGCAGCTATCCCGCTTCTTTTTTCATTGCAAAAGCTTGCCAGATGCCGCCCAAGCGGATACGCCTCCGCCTACCTTGGGCCAGGTGATGCAAAACGCCGCTCTGGCCATGCTGACGGTATGCGGCTGCATGGTGGTGGGCGGAGTAGCCGCGAAAATGGTATCCCTGGCAATCACCGGCCTATCCCCGGCGGCCTTGGCAGGGCTGAAAACGGCGCTGGAGGTTACCACGGGCTGCAATGACATCGTCGCTTTGCAACTTCCCGCCCAGCTTCCTGGCCTGCGGCCGGCTTTGGTTTGTGCAGCCGTATCCTTTAGCGGGCTGTCCATTTTGCTGCAGAACCTTGCCTTTTATCAGGAAACAGGTGTTCAATTTTCATTCTTGTTTCGAGGCAGGCTTTTTCATGCCCTCCTGTCATTTTGCTTGTGCTATACCTTTTATCCCTTGGCGGCAGATGGAGTGCAGCCGGCTTACGCTTCCCAAAGCTTTCAGGCTGGCGGTGTTTTTCCTTTGCTTCCATTGGTATGGTTTTGCTGTATAGCGTATCCTTTGCTTCGGGGGAAGAGAAGAAATGGTGTCAAAATGTGAGGATTTATACGGTTTCCATTTGACAGAACCATAAACCATATTTTGGATTGCAACCGCTCCGGTTTTATGCTATGCTATTTGAATAGCATAAAACTTGGAGGCTTTACCCGAATGCAGCAAAAATCCGCCCGGATGGGCAGCATGCCCATGTCCCAATTGATATTGAAGATATCCCTGCCGATTATGTTCTCCATGACCATACAGGCGCTCTATAACATCGTGGACAGTATTTTCGTGTCCAGGGTCGGTCTGGAGGCCCTTACCGCGGTTTCCCTGGCCTTTCCGGTTCAGATGCTGATGATTGCCATTGGGGTGGGCACCGGGATCGGCATCAACAGCCTCATTTCCCGCCGCCTGGGCGAAAAGCGCCGGGAGGATGCTCATGACGCCGCCACAAATGGCATTTTCCTTGGCATATTGAGCTGGTTGCTTTTTGCCCTGTTCGGCCTCTTTTTTAGCGCCCGTTTCTTTGAAGCGTTTACAGATGACCCATTAACGCTTCAGATGGGTAAAGACTATTTGTACATCTGCACGGTATTCTCCTTTGGCCTGTTCTTGTCCATCTCTGTGGAACGGGTCATGCAGGGCACCGGAAATACCATGTATAACATGATTATGCAATGTACCGGTGCGATAGTGAATATCATTTTGGATCCCATCTTTATCTTTGGCTTTGGGTTCATTCCGGCGATGGGAGTGGCGGGAGCGGCAATCGCCACCGTGATCGGGCAGATTTCCTCCTTGGTGCTGGGCTTTATTTTGAACCAGACGAGAAATAAGGAATTGAAATTGCACCTTCGCGGGTTTCGGCCTCATGGACAAACCATCAAGCATATCTATCAAGTGGGATTTCCCAGCATCATCATGCAGTCCATAGGCTCTGTCATGATAACGCTAATGAATATGATCCTGATCTTGTTCAGCGCAACGGCGGTGTCCGTACTGGGCGTTTATTTCAGGCTGCAAAGCTTCATATTTATGCCCGTTTTCGGTTTGACCGGAGGCCTTGTGGCGATTATCGGTTACAACTTTGGGGCGGGCAACAAGACCCGTATCTATGAAGCAATCCGGCTTGCGCTGATGTATGCCGGTGGGATCATGCTGACAGGCACGCTAATCTTCCAGCTCATACCCGGCCCTATGCTCAGCCTGTTTAAAGCCACCCCGGAAATGCTGTCCGTCGGCATTCCGGCCCTGCGCATTATTTCCATTAGTTTTGTGCTGGCGGCGGGCGGAATCATCCTTTCTACTGTATTTCAGGCCATCGGAAACGGGATGCTTAGCCTTTTGATATCCATCGTGCGTCAGCTGGTGGTACTGCTGCCCGCGGCCTGGCTGCTGGCGAAGATTGTTGGGCTGAATGCCGTATGGTGGGCTTTCCCAATTGCGGAAGTAGTCGCATTTGCCATGTGCGTTTCGATGTTTTCATGGGCCAATAAGCGGTATTTGAAGCCGCTTGGAGCGTAGGCTGCCTTCGGTTTTCGAAGGAATGAAAAAATGCAAACAAAAAACGACTGTCATCCCGGCTTTTATCAGCCGCCCATGGCAGTCATTTTTTGTATCAATCAAACAGGTACTACAATGTAATGCTTGTCTTCCGTCACCTTTTGAATCACCCCGCCGTTATGAAGCGCCACATGAATGGAAGCCAGGTTTCCGTTATCTGCGGTAATCAGGGCTTCGCCAATTCCCAGCTTCTTTGCTTCTCCAAGCACCAGGCGTAACTGCTCCTTGCCGTATCCTTTGCCCCTGTAGCCAGGTGCGATGCCATACCCGATATGGCCTCCGTTTTTTCTTAAAGCATCGGAAAGATAATGCCGCAGCTTACAGACACCTACCGGTGTGTCACCATCGTAAAGCCAGTAGATGGTTTGGGGAACCCAGCCTTCAGGAAGGTTGATGCTGTGGGAACATTCGTCCTGGCGTTTCAGCCACTGAAGATATTCCTCATAAGTCAGGCCGTTGGCACTGTTTTGAAATCCGTTTTCCGTTGTCGGGATGCTTTGCAGCATCGCATATACGTCTTGCCCGTCCTCGGGGGTCAGGCGTTTCAACTTGAGCGCCATCGGTAACGCTTCCTTTCCTTACAGCTGTTCGTCACTTGGCTCTGCGGGCGTTTCGGGCACTTCCATATCCAGGTCACTGCCATCATTTGGTGTGAGGGCTTCTTCGGCTTCTTCTTCTTCTGCCTCTGCCCGGGCCACGCCTACCACTTGGCTGCCTTCCGCCACACGCATGAGGCGTACACCCTGGGTGTTGCGGCCGCAGACACGGATATCTGCCACGCTGGTGCGAATAATGGTGCCATCATCGGTAATGAGCAGGATATCTTCCTCAGGCCGCACCAATAGCTGGGCAGCCAGGGGGCCGGTTTTTTCCGTAAGATTCATGGCGATGATGCCCTTGCCGTTCCGGCCCTGCTCCCGGTATTCCTCCACCTCGGTACGCTTGCCGTAACCGTTGGCGGTAATGCCCAGAACCTGTGCCCCTTCCTCGACCACAACCATGGACATTACAGTGTCATTCTCGTCCAGCTTCATGGAGCGGACACCCATGCTGGCGCGGCCCATGGCTCTGATATGGCTTTCGTTGAAACGGATGGCCTTGCCCATGCGGCTGCCGATAATCAATTCCTGCTGCCCGTCGGTAAGCTCAACGTTTACCAACTCATCACCCTCTTTGAGAATGATGGCGATCAGGCCGCTCTTGCGCAGGTTTTCAAACTCCGCCATAGGCGTCTTTTTAATCATGCCGTCCCTTGTGGCCATCATCAGGAAATGGTTTTCCGTCTCTTCCGGCACCGGGATCATGGTGGTGACTTTTTCTCCGCCGGAAAGCTGCAATACATTTACGATGGCCGTGCCTCTGGCGGTACGCCCTGCCTCCGGAATTTGATAGCACTTGAGGGTGTAGACCCTGCCCAGGTTAGTGAAAAACATGATGTCATCATGCGTGTTCATAACCCTGAGCTGTTCCGCATAATCCTCTTCCCTTGTGGTCATGGCGGAGACACCCTTGCCGCCCCGGTTCTGCGCCCGGTAGGTATACTTGGGCAGCCGCTTCACATAGCCGAAGTGGGTGAGGGTGACTACCATATCCTCCTGCTGGATGAGGTCGGCTACATCGATTTCCCCTTCGATGGCGGTAAGCTCCGTACGCCGGTCATCGCCAAACTTATCCCGGATGGCGGTGATTTCCTGTTTGATGATGTTTAGGAGCAAGCTTTCATCCGCCAGAATGGCCCGAAGCTGGGCAATGGTCTTTTCCAGCTCCTGATATTCCTCCAGCAGTTTTTCCCGTTCCAAACCGGTCAGCCTTGCCAGACGCATATCCAGTATGGCCTGGGCCTGTTTTTCGGTAAATTCAAAGGTGTCAATCAATGCCTGCCTTGCGGAGGGGGTGTCTTTGCTGGACCTTATGATGCGCACGATTTCATCAATATGGTCCAGGGCTTTTATGAGGCCTTCCAATATATGCGCTCTGGCCTCAGCTTTGTCCAGGTCGTACTTTGTACGCCGGGTAACCACTTCTTTTTGATGCTGAACGTAATAATATAGCATATCGCGCAGAGACAGCACTTGGGGCCGGCCGTTAACAAGCGCCAGCATGTTCACCCCGAAGGTTTCCTGCATTTGGGTATGTTTATATAAGTAATTCAAAATAATGGCGGGCTGTACGTCTTTTTTCAGTTCCAGCACAATGCGCATGCCCTTGCGGTCGCTCTCGTCCCGGATATCGGAAATGCCCTCCAGCCGCTTTTCGTGAACCAGCTCGGCTATTTTTTCCACCAGCCGGGCTTTGTTGACCATGTAGGGAATTTCCGTAACCACGATCCGGTTGCGCCCGTTTTGCATAGGTTCCGTTTCGCTTTTTGCCCTCGTGATAATACGGCCATGGCCCGTGTGATATGCTTCCCGGATGCCGCTGCGGCCCAAAATGGTGGCGCCGGTAGGGAAGTCGGGGCCTTTGATATGCTCCATCAGGTCGTCCAGGGTGGCGTCGGGGTTGTCAATCATGCAGATGACCCCGTCAATCACCTCCCGCAGATTATGGGGCGGGATATTGGTGGCCATGCCAACGGCAATGCCGCTGGAGCCGTTTACCAAAAGGTTGGGGTAACGGCTGGGCAGCACGGCAGGCTGCATCAGCGTTTCGTCAAAGTTGGGATAAAAATCCACTGTGTCCTTGTCGATTTCCCCGATCAAGTGCATGGATAACTTGCTCATCCGGGCTTCGGTGTACCGCATGGCGGCAGCGCCGTCGCCGTCTACCGAGCCGAAATTGCCCTGGCCTTCCACCAGCAGGTAACGGGTGGAAAAGTCCTGGGCCAAGCGGACCATGGCGTCATATACCGCGGAATCGCCGTGGGGGTGGTATTTGCCCAGCACGTCGCCTACGATACGGGCACTTTTGCGGAAGGGCTTGTCAGAGGTCATGCCCAGTTCGTTCATGGCATATAAAATCCGGCGGTGGACAGGCTTCAGCCCGTCCCGCACATCGGGCAGCGCACGGTTGATAATAACCGCCATGGCATAGGAAATAAAGGACTTTTTCATTTCATGCTCTAGGTCAATAGGTATCAAACGATCCTCGATCATGCTTTCACCTCATGCGGCCGGGCGCAAGGCCCAGGGCTTCTTATGGCGTACTCCATTCCAGGCTGCAACAGCGGCTATACGTCCAAATCTGTGACCAGCGTGGCGTTTTCTTCAATAAACTCCTTGCGGGGCTCCACCTTATCGCCCATAAGCAGGGTGAACACCTCGTCGGCAGCCATGGCGTCTTCCAGCCTGACCTGCATCATGGTCCGGGTCTCGGGGTTCATGGTAGTGGTCCACAGCTGCTCGCTGCTCATTTCGCCCAAGCCTTTGTAGCGCTGAATTTCCGGCTTTGGATCCCGGCCGATTTTCTGCAGAAGCGTTTCCAGCTCCTCATCGTTATACACATAATGCTCTTGCTTGCCCTTTGTCACTTTGTAAAGGGGCGGCATAGCAATGTAAACATAGCCGTTTTCAATCAGCGGCCGCATATAGCGGTAGAAGAAGGTAAGCATCAAAATGCGGATGTGGCTGCCATCCACATCTGCGTCCGTCATGCAGACGATGCGGTGGTAGCGCAGCTTTTCCGGATTGAACTCCTCGCCGATGCCGCAGCCGAAGGCTGTAATCATGGCCTTGATTTCATTATTGGAAAGGGCTTTGTCCAGCCGTGTTTTTTCCACGTTGAGGATTTTGCCGCGCAGGGGCAAAATGGCCTGAAAATGCCGGTCACGGCCTGTTTTGGCGCTGCCGCCGGCGCTGTCGCCCTCAACAATGAAAATTTCGCAAAGGGAGGGGTCCCGTTCGGAGCAGTCGGCCAGCTTACCGGGCAGGCTGGCGGATTCCAGCACGGTTTTGCGGCGGGTGAGGTCTCTGGCTTTGCGCGCGGCTTCCCGGGCTCTTGCGGCGCCCAGGCATCTGTCCAAAATACCCCGGGCGATGGAGGGGCTTTCCTCCAAGAAAGTAGACAACTGCTCGGCCATGAGTGAATCCACAATGCCCCGTACTTCGCTGGAACCCAGCTTGCTCTTGGTTTGGCCTTCAAACTGGGGCTCCACCAATTTCACGCTGACAATGGCCGTAAGGCTTTCCCGCACGTCCTCGCCCTTTAAGTTGGTGTCGTTATCCTTTAAAATTTTATACTTGCGTCCATAATCGTTAATGACGCGTGTTAAAGCGCTGTTAAAGCCGACCAGATGGGTGCCGCCTTCCGGGGTGTGTATGTTATTGGCAAAGGTATATATGTTTTCGGCAAAGCTGTCGTTGTATTGCATGGCAATTTCCACCGACACAGTGCCCCGCATGCCCTCGATATAAATGGGCTCAGGAAAAAGAACCTCTTTGTTTCGGTTGAGGTATTTTACAAACTCCCGAATTCCGCCCTCGTAATGATAAACCTTTTCCACGGCTTCTTCCGGCCGTTCATCTTTCAGTACAATGCGGATGCCCTTATTCAAAAAAGCCATTTCCCGCATCCGGGTCATAAGCACATCAAACTGGAAATCGCCCGTTTCGAAGATGCCGTCAGGGTTTTCAACGCTTTTTACATCCGGCCAAAAGCGGATGGTGGTACCGGTGCGGTCGGTAGAATCCACCACTTTCAGGTCATAAAGGATTTTGCCCCGGGCATATTCCTGCTGATAAATTTTACCATCCTGGTATACGTTCACCTGCAGGCGGCTGCTCAGCGCGTTGACAACGGAAGCACCCACTCCGTGGAGCCCGCCGGACACTTTGTAGCCTTCGCCGCCAAACTTGCCGCCGGCATGCAGCACGGTCAGGCATACTTCCACTGCGGGACGCCCCATTTTGGGATGAATGCCCACAGGAAAGCCACGGCCGTTGTCCTGTACGGTGACGCTGCCGTCCTTTTGCAGCGTTACCAGGATTTCTGTGCAATAGCCGGCCAGGGCTTCATCGATGGAGTTGTCTACAATTTCATACACCAGATGGTGCAGCCCTCTGGCGTCGGTAGAGCCGATATACATGCCGGGGCGCTTACGAACCGCCTCCAGCCCTTCCAGTACCTGGATCTGTGTTTCGTCATAATGATTGACGTGGGTTTGGGGCTGTTCCCCGGCGTAACTGCCCTGGGTAGGCCCGCCTGTGGTTTGATCGGTCATACAAGCACCTCTTCTTCAATCAATACGGCCTGTCCCCATATCACTTAAGTTAAACCCCTGGTTCATGCGTCGGGCCAGGGTGCGTACGGATAAAGGGGATAGATAATAAAAAGATTCACTGCCTTCGCATAAAATGACCAGCGCCTTTGCCGGTTCACCCAAGCTGCGCAAACGCCCAATAGAGCGGGCGGATTGAAGCAGCGCCTGAGTGTGCCTGGAATTTTCCAAGCTCAAGTCCACGAATGCCACCACCTGGCTTGCGGGTACGGAGCGGCTGCCCCCCAGGTGCAAAAGCATAATCTTTCCTCCTGGTTATCGAAATCCCGACTTCTAATTATAGCACTTTTCATGGAAAAATGGAAGGGTTTCTTCTATATTAATGCAGACTATTTCCGGCATTTTCAAAGCCCTGTCAAAAGGCGCCGCTTACTACATATTCCCCTTTCCACCTGCAGGATAGCATGGTATAATGGATGCGTTTTATAGCAACAGAGGTGTTATTATGCCTTATGCATTGGTGGTGGCGGGGGCTGGACATGCGGGTTGTGAGGCGGCATTAGCCGCTGCCCGTATGGGCATCCCCACCCTTTTATTTACATTGAATATTGACGCCGTAGCGCTGATGGCCTGCAATCCGGTCATTGGCGGCACATCCAAGGGGCATCTGGTCCGGGAAGTGGACGCACTGGGCGGCGAAATGGGCCGTGCGATTGACGATACCTTTTTGCAAAGCCGCATGCTCAATTTGGGCAAGGGCCCGGCGGTGCACAGCCTGCGGGCACAGGCAGACAAAAGGGCTTATCAAACCCGCATGCGTGCTGCGCTGTTCTCCCAAGAAAATCTCACCGTGCGCCAGGGCGAAGTAGCGGAAATCTGCACGCAAAACGGCGCTGTGTGTGCCGTTCGCACGACCATGGGGGAAATGATTCCCTGCAGGGCCGTGGTGGTTGCCAGCGGCGTTTACCTGAAGGGGCGCATCGTCATAGGCGATCATCAATGGGATGGCGGGCCCCAGGGACTTTTGCCCGCGAACGCCTTATCCGCTTCTTTGACGGATTTGGGTTTTGCTTTGCGCCGCTTTAAGACTGGCACCCCGGCAAGGGTGGATGTACGGTCCATTGATTTCTCCCGTATGGAGCCCCAGCCTGGCGATGAACCGGTAACGCCTTTCTCCTTCCTTACGGACAGGCGCCTTGAAAACCGTATGCAATGCTATTTGACCTGGACCAACGAGCGCACCCATCAAATCATTCGGGATAACCTGCACCGTTCTCCGCTTTTTAGGGGGGATATCAAGGGCACCGGGCCCCGGTATTGCCCAAGCATTGAAGATAAGATCAATCGGTTTAAAGACAAGGACCGCCATCAGATTTTTTTGGAGCCGGAGGGGATCGACAGCGCCGAATGGTATGTGCAGGGCATGTCCTCCAGTTTGCCTGAAGATGTGCAGTGGGCCATGTACCGCACCATTCCCGGCCTGGAAAATTGCATCCTTACAAGGCTGGCTTACGCCATCGAATACGACTGCATTGATTCCCGTACACTGCGCCCCACCCTGGAATCGCTTCACATTTCCGGACTGTATTTTGCGGGGCAGGTGAACGGCACCTCGGGCTATGAGGAGGCTGCCGCCCAGGGGCTGCTGGCCGGCATGAATGCCGCGCTGAAGCTGAAGGAAAAGGAGCCGCTGATCATTACCCGGGATATGGCCTATATTGGCGTTTTGACTGATGACCTGACGACCAAGGGCACCGATGAACCTTACCGCATGATGACCAGCCGGGCGGAATACCGCCTTTCCCTGCGCCAGGATAATGCGGATATCCGCCTTACCGCTCTCTCCTTTCAGGCAGGCCTTGCGGGGGAGGAACGGATGCGCCGCATGGAAGCCAAGCTGGAGAACACAAAAAAGATCATGGAAACGCTAAGTGGCGTTTCCCTTCCGCCTGCGCCTGATAGAGAGGCTTTGCTGGCCGAGCTGGGCGAGCCGCCCTGTGCCGGTACCCTGACTGGGGAAGAATTGCTGCGCCGCCCGCAAGTGACCTTTGCCCATATGCAAAGGCTCGTTCCATCTCTTCGGGATGTACCCCGGGACGCGGCGGAGCAGGCTGAAATTGCCGTTAAGTATGAAGGGTATTTGCGCAAGCAGGATGCACAATTGCAAAAGGCAAGGGCTATGGAAAGCCGCCTGCTTCCGGAAGACGCGCCCTATCTTCAAATGGATGCGCTGCGCATAGAGGCCAGGCAGAAGCTTCAAAAGCAGCGGCCCCGCTCCCTAGGCCAGGCTGCCCGTATCCCGGGCGTGTCTCCCGCGGATATCGCTGTTTTAATGGTCTGGCTGGAACGGGAGGAACGGGGAAATAGGTGAGAACCAGCGGGAGGGACCTCTTTGCATGTCGAAAAAGTGGCTGCGCCGCTTTTTCGAATCTGCACCCTTCACCTGTGAGCTACACTCACGGTCGGTGAAGGGTGTAAGGAAACCTTGCTGCGCAAGGCTTCCGAAATCGGCGTACACGCCGCCGATTTCGGATTTACAGTTGGAGGGGTCGCCCCTCCGACACCTCCCAAAGTTTTTTACAGCCTGTTATATATTTATAATATTCTTCTGTAAAAGAAGAGAAGTACGTTGGATATCTGTACTGCAGAAAAAAGAGGAGAGAGGCACATGCCTGCATCCCAACGAAAAGCCCATGCGCTGGTGATCCTGGGCGTAGTGATGGTATCTTACAGCGGGCCGCTGGTGAAGGGGGCGCTCCTGGAGGGCGCAACGCCTGTCACGGTGGCCTTTTTGCGGATGCTTAGCGCAGGGCTGCTGCTCCTGCCTTTTTCTTTGAGAAGGGGAGCGGGGGAGGCGCGGTCCTCCCTATCCTCTGTATTGCATGCACCCATGCGGCAATTGGCATTCGGGGTGCTTGCCGCTGCCTTTCTGGCGCTGCACTACTATACCTGGATGACCTCCTTGAATTCAACCTCCACCTTTGCCTCCGTAGCTTTGGTATGCACCCAGCCCTTGTTTGTGGCGGCATTTTCGGGGCTTTTGCTTCGGGAACCCATGCCCAAACGCGCCCGCCCAGGCGCTTTGGTTGCGGTTTTGGGGGCATTGATGATTGGTGCCAACAGCTTGAGCGGCCTTGGGGGGAATATCGGCGGCGATATCCTGGCCCTTGTGGGCGCTGTCGCCATGGCCGGCCATTGGCTGTGCGGCCGATATGCCCGGAAAAGCCTGCCCTCTCTGGGATATACGGTGTTCGTATACCTTTTAACGGCCTGCTTCCTGGGCCTTTTGATTCCGGCAGGCGGCGGTTTTCACCTGCCGGGCAAGGCCGTCTGGTATCTTGGCGGGCTGGTGCTGGGCAGCACGCTATTAGGCCATGCCGTATTCACCTATACCTTGGGCAGCGTAAGCGCCCATGTGGTCTCCTTTGCGCTTTTAGGCGAGCCGGTAGGGGCCATGATTTGGGCGCTGCTTATGTTCAATGAACAGCCTGGCCTTTTGCTTATCGCCGGGGGCGGCGTGGTTTTGGCTGGATTGTTTTTATACCTCAGGGCTGGAGCAGCCATACAAAAGGAAAGCTCGTCCGCGGAGCACGCCTAAAGGTATCTGTGCGTAACGGAGCATCCGCCATAGGATTGGGGGGAAAGCCGTGGGCAGCCTGTCCTTCACCGCAGAGGAGAAAGATCAGGGGCGGCAATTGAAGCACGTGGCCGCTGCCAGGCTTATGATGGGGCGGCGGCTTTTTTCCCGTATCAAGTTTCAAAACGGGCTGTTGGTCAACGGCACAGCCGTTCATGCCGACTATCGGCTCCTGGCAGGCGACGTGGTGACTGTACTTTTGCCGGAGGACGCTCATCATGCCATACCATGCCGGGACATACCGATCGATATTGTTTATGAGGATGCGGACTTGCTTGTCGTGAATAAACCGGCGCCCCTCCCGAGCATATCTTCCGCAAAAAAGGATCAAAGCACGCTGGAGAATGCCTTGGCAGCCCGCTTGGGCTTGAACGGGAACTTCGTATACCGCCCGGTGAACCGGCTGGATAAAGGCACCAGCGGGCTGATGGTTGTAGCCAGGCATGCCCATGCCCAGCAGCGGCTTCAAAAACAATTGCATACCCCGGAATTTGTACGGGAATACCTAGCGGTGGTGGAGGGTATACCCAACCCGCCGTCAGGTTTGATTGATATGCCCATTGCAAAAATCGAGCCTGCGGGTGTAAAGCGGTGTGTATCGCCGGAGGGAAAGGAATCCCGAACCCGGTATGAAACGATCGCTGTCCGGGGAAGCCGAAGCCTTCTGCGCATCCGGCTGGATACGGGGCGGACCCATCAAATCCGGGTGCATATGCAATGGTTGGGCTGCCCCGTTTCCGGAGATTTTTTGTACGGCACGGAATTGCCTGACCTCCCCGGGAGGTTTGCGCTGCATGCTTACCGTTTGCACTTTTGCCATCCGGTAACGGGAGAAATTTTGACTTTTACAAAACCCTTGCCGAAAGAACTGCTGCGGTTCTGGACCGATGCAGGGAACTGATGATGAATTGATGAATATAAAGCTGCGGGAGGGGATTCAGAGAATGGCTTGCGATGCAAAGTCTGCCGGATGCGGGGGCTGCCCTTTTCTTGCCATGCCCTACCCGGAGCAGTTGAAAAAGAAACAGGCATACATCAAAAAACACTTGTCGTCCTTTGGCAAACCTAGGCCTATTCTGGGTATGGAAGACCCTTTCCATTACCGGAACAAGGTGATTTCCACCTTTGCTTTTGCGGGGGGGAAGCTGATTTCCGGTATCTACCGGGAAGGAACCCATCGTGTAATTCCGGTGGATACATGCCTTCTGCACGCCCCCGGCGCTGATGATATCATTCAAGCTGTGCGAGAGGCGGCTGCATTTTGCCGCCTGAGAGCTTATGATGAGGACAGGAAAAGAGGAATCCTGCGGCATGTTCTGGTGCGGCATGGATACCATACGGGCCAGTATATGGTGGTAATGGTAACAGCCGGCCCCCTTTTCCCCGGGCACCGGGAGTTTGTGGAAAGGCTGCTTGAAAAGCACCCGGAGATTACTACTGTGGTGCAGAATATAAATCCCCGGCAGAACAGCGCCGTGATGGGGTTTCAGGAACGTGTGCTGTATGGGCCCGGATTTTTGGAGGATATCCTTTGCGGGCTCCGTTTTCGTATATCTCCCCGGTCTTTTTATCAGGTGAATACCGTACAAACGGAGGTCTTGTATCTTAAGGCCCTGGAATTGGCCGATCTTACCGGCAAGGAATCCGTGATTGACGCCTATTGCGGCATTGGAACCATTGGCCTCATTGCCGCACCCCATGCAGGCCATGTGCTGGGCATTGAACAAAACCCCGATGCTGTAAAAGATGCTATTCTCAATGCCCGGGTTAACAATATTCAAAATGCGCATTTTCAAGCGGGGGATGCCGGAAAAGCAATGCAGGCCATGGCGAAGTCCGGGCAAACCGCCGACGTCGTTTTTATGGACCCGCCCAGGTCCGGAAGCGACGAATCCTTCCTGAATGCCCTGTGTGCCTTTTCGCCCAAACGGATTGTCTACATTTCCTGCAACCCGGAAACCCAGGCCAGAGACGTGCATATTCTTCACGACAGGGGATACAAGGTGAAAGCCATCCAGCCGGTGGATATGTTTCCCCATACGGAGCA
>JAEVYX010000013.1 GCA_023392515.1 Bacillota bacterium
ATCATCGGCCACTATGAAATCTCCCGCCATTTGCCGCTTCATTTATGCGGTATCATGATTTTTGTAGAGGCCGCTGCGGTCTTTACAAACAAGGTCTTCTTCAAGGAGTTTTCTTATGCCATTGGGCTTCCCGGCGCGGCGATGGCCCTGATTACGCCCGAGCCCAGCGGTTATCCATTTTGGAATATTCAATACCTGCAAAGCATTGTCATACATGCGCTGCTTGTGCTGGTTCCTTTATTGTGGATTTATGGCGACGGATTCCGCCCCAATATCCGCGTGCTGCCCAAAAATCTAATGCTGCTGGTTTGCCTTGCTGCCGCATGCTTCGGCATAAACTTTTTACTTGGCAGCAATTATATGTTTGTGCGCTTTGCCCCGGCGGATACGCCCATCCAATTGTTTGATGAGTGGGTGGGCTGGCCGGGATATATCGGGCTTATGCTGGCTGCGGTCCTAATTGTCTGGCTGGCCATGTACGTGCCGTGGGAAGCTGCGGCGAGGCGTAAAAGAAAAACGGGACATGCGATTAATGAATGACCCGACTGTCTTCTGATCCATCCTCCCATATCTTGCTGCGGGATGTGATCAATTGAAAATCTACTTCCCGCCGCACCGTATCGGCCCGGCTTACCTGTACCTGCACACTGTCGCCCAGCCGGATGACATGGCCGGTACGCTGGCCTATGAGCGTGCTGTGTTTATCATCGTAAATATAGTAGTCATCCAAGGAAGAAATGGAGACAAGCCCTTCTACCGTGTTTGGCAGGGTGACATAAAAACCCCATCCCGTAACGCCTGAAACGATGCCATCAAATTGTTCGCCAATGTGCTTGGACATATAGTGGGCCTTCAGCAGGTCATCCCCCTCCCGCTCGGCCGATGTGGCTGCATATTCCCGCTGGGAGCATTGGGCTGCCAGCTCCGCCATGCGCTTTGTCTGCTGTTCGCTGCTGCCTGCTTTGCCGGCAAGCAGCTTCTTTAGCATGCGGTGCACCTGAAGGTCGGGATAGCGACGGATAGGGGAAGTGAAATGGCAGTAATCTTTGGTAGCCAGCGCGTAGTGGCCCTCAGGCTTTTCTGAATAGCAGGCGCGCTTCAGCGAACGGATCATGACCATGCGGATGATATCGGCATTGCTGTTTTGCGCTGTTTTCGCCACAAGCTCCTGCAATACGCGGGGGTGCGGGTCCTGTCCGATGCGGGCAGGCAGGTTCAGACCCTGCAAAAACAGTTCCAAAGCGTACAGCTTATCAGCATCCGGTTTTTCGTGAATGCGGTAAACAAACGGCAGCCCTTTTGATTGCGCCAATTGCGCTACGGTCTCATTCGCAGCCAGCATGAAATCTTCAATCAGCCTTTCGGCTTCCCCACGCTCCCTGGCATGGACGTCTATAGGTTCATGGTTGGCGTTGAGGGTAAAGCCGGTTTCGGAAAGATCAAAGTCGATGCTGCCGCGCTTCCGCCTTGTTTCTCTCAAGTCGTGAGAGAGGGCCAGCATATCCTCAAGGGTTTTGTGAAGCGGCTGGGGAACGCTGTTTTCCTCCCCATTAAACAAGCGGTTTACTTGGGTGTAGGTCAAGCGCGCACTGGAGTGGATGACAGAGGGCGCCAATTGGTGGGAGAGGATATTGCCTGATTGAATTTTCATGAAAAGGCTCATGGCCAGCCGGTCAACATCCGGCATCAGCGAACAAAGATGGCTGGACAGCGCGTCCGGCAGCATGGGCAGCGTAAGCCCCGGCAAGTATAATGAGGTGCCCCGGCGAAGGGCTTCCTGGTCCAGGGGCTGGCCTGCAGCTACATAATGGGATACATCGGCGATATGAACGCCCAACTGCCAGGCACCATCCGGCAGTTTTTCCAGGGATACCGCGTCGTCAAAATCTTTTGCGTCTTCACCGTCAATGGTAAACAGGACAAGGCTGCGCAAGTCCAGCCTGCCTTCCATGTCCTGTTCCTGTACGTGATCGGGGAACCCGGCTGCCTGGGCGGCCGCCTCATCAGGGAATGAGGTTTCAAAATCGTGGTCCTCCGCGATGGCCTTCAGCTGCACGGCAAGATGCTCCGCATCGCCCATCACCCGCAGCACACGGGCAAGAAGGGGCCTTCCCTGCTCCGGCCAGGCCACCGTTTGCAGCACTACCATATCGCCGTTCCTGGCGCCCAGGAGATCGCCTTCCAGCCGTATGTCACAGGTGATGGAACGGTCATAGGGCTTGGCGGTTAGCATAAGGCTGTTCTCGCCGCGAACCGGCTGCTTTTTCTTTTTTGGTTTCTGGCGAGTCTTTTCTTTTCTGATGGGTGCACTCATAACGGACAGAACCGCGCTGAAGGTTTCGTGGGCGTGCCTGGTGACCATCACAAGCTCGCAGTGGCGGGCCCCGTTTGTTAGGTGGGAATCAGGGCGCACCAGAATGATATCACCACTCAGGCAGCGCAGCCTGCCAATCAGGCGGATGGGCAGGTTTTCCCGGTCATCCAACGAACGGGCGACCAGCGTGCCGCTTCGCAAAACCTGGGCCCGTGCCGTGATGAGGCCCATGGCTCGGGGAATCGTATATTTGCCTTTTTTTGTAAGAATAGCCTGCCCGTCGCGCAGCAGCGTATCCAGCGTTTTTTGCGCTTCGTCTGCCGGTATGTTCAAATGCCCGGCAATGCCGGATAATTCCCATGCCTTGCTCTCGGTTTCCAGGAGGCCTAAAATCATTTCTTTCATAAATCCATCCTAACGCACATTTTGCTTCTAAAAGTATTTCCGAACGCATTATGGAACATGACAGGCAAATAGCGCCGGAATGCAGGAGAAATCCCAGTACTATATTGGAAAAATGAGTAAATTGAATGTTGTATGTAAGCGAGGTTCCATTTCTTGACCAGGTGTCAGATCTGTGATACTGTTACAATCTGAATCATCCTAAAAAGGCCGGCAGGGGGAAAAGCATGGGGCATTTGACCACAAAATCAGCATATCAATCATTGGAGGAACGCATCAATCATTTTGCGCAAGGTGCATCGCCTACCCCTACATTATACAAGATTTTGGAAGTGCTGTATACCGAGAATGAGGCCCGGCTGGTGTCCCTTTTACCCATACGACCTTTCACACTGGAAAAGGCCGCCATGCTGTGGGGCGTAAGCCCGGTGGAGGCGGAGAAGCAGCTGGACAGGCTTTGCGAAAAGGCGCTGCTATTGGATGCCGATCAGAACGGCCAGCGGCTCTTTACTATGCCGCCGCCCATGGCCGGATTTTTTGAATTTGCGCTCATGCGTATCCGGGGCGACATAGACCAGAAGTATATCAGCGAGTTGTATTTTCAGTACATGAGCGTGGAAGAGGATTTTATTAAGGATCTCTTTTACGCGACGGAAACCAAAATGGGGCGCGTGTTTGTGCAGGAGCCTGTATTGTCTGCCGACCATGCCTTGCATATTCTCGATTATGAGCGCGCAACCCATATCATCCGCGAGGCGGATTTTATTGGCCTCGGGCTTTGCTACTGCCGGCATAAAGCCTCTCATTTGGGTACCGTTTGCGATGCACCCTGGGATGTGTGCCTTTCCTTTGGCAATGTGGCGGATTCCCTGTCCCGCCATGACCATATCCGGCGGATTGATGAAAAGGAAGCCCTGGATGTGCTGGTGCGCTCCTATGAGCATAATTTGGTACAAATCGGTGAAAATGTTCGCAAATCGCCTGCGTTCTTGTGCAATTGCTGCAGCTGCTGCTGTGAGGCATTGCAGGCGGTTAAGCGCTTTGGGTCCCTTTTGCCCATGGCAACCACGAATTTTATGGCTGAAATATCGGATGATACATGCGTGGGCCGCTCAAAATGCGCCAAAGTATGCCCTGTGCAGGCCATCTCCATGGCCTCTGCCGGTGAAGGGAAAAGGCTTGCCGCCCATGTGGATGAATCGGTTTGCCTTGGCTGCGGCGTTTGCGTGCGCAACTGCCCCACAAAGGCGGTCACGCTGAAAAGGCGGGAAATTCAGGTCATTACGCCGGTGAACAGCGTACACCGCTACGTATTACAGGCCATAGAAAAAGGGACGCTGGCCAAACTGATTTTTGATAACCAGGCGCTTTCCAGCCACCGTGCCATGGCCGCTATCCTGGGCGCTATTCTGAAACTTCCGCCGCTGAAGCAGGCGCTGGCCAGCAAGCAGTTCAAGTCGGTTTATCTGGACAGGCTGCTGACGCGCATGGAAAAGAAATAGGATCAAGGCATATGGCTTGCACCAATCGCCGGTTCCCGCACCGCTCAGGCTGTTTTGGCCTTTTTCGGCCGGGTTGGCGATTTCTTGTTCACCATCCGCTCATAAAACATAAATTGCTGCATGATGCCCGCAAAACCGGGGTATCTGCCGAAAGGGGAAATGCCGCCGTATTGGTCGTCAATCACCCGCTGAATCCAAACATCAACGGGGGCGGCAGCCAAACGGTGATAACCGAAGAGCGATACGCAGTTGGCCACTTTGATGCCGACACCATAGATAGCCAATAATTGTTTCGTGAGTTCCTCATCGGTAAGGCGGGAAAATCCCGCAAGGTCAAGTTCGCCCTTTGCTGCGGCCTGGGCGGCGGCCTTTATGTAAGGCGCGCGATAGCCCACCGAGCAGGCTCTAAGCGCCTCCTCCGGCACATCAGCAAGCGCCTGGGGGGAAGGAAAGCTGCTAAAACTGCGGCCCTGGGAAGTGACTGTGCTGCCAAAGCAGCCGCACAATTTTTCAATTGCGTCCTGGATGGCTGGAATGCTTTTGCGTTGGGAAAGGATAAAGCTGATGAGCACTTCCCAGGGGTCCTGGCGCAAAATCCGCAGCCCTCGGCTTAATTCCGCCGCGTGAAGAAGGTAAGGGTCGTTTTCATCCACTGCACGGTGAAAAGCACCGTAATCCGTATCCAGGTCAAAATAAGGCCGCCAAATATGCTGATAATCCGCATCGGAGCAGCTGAATTCATAGAGATCGCTGCCCAGCGAGGTGATGGCGGTATACTGATTCCGCATCATGGCTTCCACCCGGTTGGGGGAAACCGTCTGCATGCGAAAGCATTGGCCGCTTGCGGCGATGGCATGCGGGTCAAAATCCGCAATGAAATATATCCCCATTCCTTTATCCTCATAAATCACGATTGTGTTATACTATCATCAAGAAGTACAAGCTTATTATACAGGATGGGCGGCATCATCGCAAATGCGGCCATATGAAGAACGATACGATGGAGGTTGAAACAATGGGCAAGGCGATTACGGAAAAAGTCACCTGGGTGGGCAAGGTGGACTGGGAGCTGAAAAGGTTTCATGGAGAGGAGTATTCCACATGGAAGGGCTCTTCCTATAACTCCTACCTTGTAAGAGACCAGAAAACAGCCCTGATTGATACGGTCTGGATGCCTTTTGACAAGGAGTATGTTTCAAGGCTCAAACAGGAGATCGCTCTTGATAAAATTGACTATATCATCATCAATCACGGGGAAATCGACCATAGCGGTTCGCTGCCTGCGCTGATGCGGGAAATTTCCAACACGCCGATCTATTGCACGGCCAACGCCGTGAAATCGTTGAAGGGGCACTACCATCAGGATTGGAATTTTGTTCCGGTCAAGACGGGGGATACCCTTTCCCTGGGGGACAGCCGGCTGGTTTTTGTGGAAGCGCCCATGCTCCATTGGCCTGATACCATGTTCTCCTACCTTACCAACGAAAACATTCTCTTTTCCAATGACGCCTTTGGCCAGCATTATGCCACCGAATCCCTGTACAATGATCTGGTGGACGAAGGGGAACTGTACGCGGAGGCCATCAAATATTATGCCAACATCCTCACGCCCTTTTCCCCTCTGGTCATAAAGAAGATACAGGAAATTGTGTCCCTTTCCCTGCCGGTGGATATGATCTGCCCCAGCCATGGCGTCATCTGGAAGGACAAGCCCATGCAGATTGTGGAGAAATACCTCCAGTGGGCGGAGGGCTATCAGGAAAATCAGATCACCATTATTTACGATACCATGTGGGATGCCACCCGGAAAATGGCGGAATCCATTGCCCAAGGCATTCGCATGAAAGACAGCAGCGTCACTGTAAAATTGATGCACGCAGCCAAAGACGATAAAAACGACATCATGACCCAGGTGTTTCGCTCCAAGGCAGTTTTGCTGGGCTCCTCCACAATCAACAACGGCTTTTTGTACGATATTGGTGGGCTGCTGGAGATGATGCGGGGCTTGAAATTCAAGAAAAAGCGGGCGACCGCTTTCGGAAGCTATGGATGGAGCGGTGAGGCGGTAAAACTCCTGTCCAAGGGCCTTGGGGAAGCAGGGTTTGAGCTGATTGACGAGGGGCTGAAAATGATCTGGGTACCCGATGAAAAATCATTGGCTGCCTGTGCCGCCTATGGCGAGGCAGTAGCCCAGGCGTGCAAAAAAGGGTGAAAAAGCCCGCGCAAGGCTGAAGCCGCATACCAGCCCGGCGAAATAAGATGGGTTAGCAATCCATAAGCGGGGTATCCTATTGGTACAATATGTGGCCAATAGGAGGAGATTGCGTGGTTTACGATATACTCTTTACCCCGTTTTCTATCGGGAAAATGGAAGTAAAAAACCGGATCGTCATGGCCCCCATGGGGCTGAATGCGGCGCATTTGGATGGCACCATTGCGGATGATGAAATCGACTATTTTGAGGAGCGTGCCCGGGGCGGCACAGGCCTTATCATCATGGGCTGCCAGTTTTTGACCCAGGAATTGGCCCAGGGGTCGCTGGAAGGATATCTGGACAAGCCCCATGTAATTCCCAAGCTTACGGATTTATGCGAAGCGGTGCATAAGCATGGCGCGAAAATATCCGCCCAGCTAAGCTGCGGCACGGGGAAAAACGCCTTTGCCAACATGCTGGACGAACCGCCCGTATCCGCCTCGGCCATCCCTTCCATGTTCAACCCGGACGTGATATGCCGCGCCCTTTCGGTAGACGATATCAAGCAGATCATGAAGCAGTTTTCCTACTCCGCAAAGCTGCTCAAAGACGCGGGTTTTGACGCCATCGAAGTGCATGCCCATGCGGGATATCTCGTCGATCAATTCATGTCCGCCGTTTGGAACAAACGGGAGGACGAGTACGGCGGAACGCCCGAAAAGCGCATGCGCTTTGCTGTGGAGATTGTGCAGGCGATTCGCGGAGCGGTGGGCCCCGATTATCCGATTTTGTTCCGCATGGCGTGCAAGCACCATTTCAAGGGCGGGCGCACGCTGGAAGAAACGATGCCGCTGCTGAAAATCCTAGAGAACGCTGGTGTGGACGCCCTGGATATTGACAGCGGAAGCTATGAAAACATTGAATATATTTTTCCCCCGGCCTATCTTGGCGACGCCTGCATGCAGGATGTTTGCGAAGGGGCCAGAAAGGCCGTGAGCATTCCGCTGCTCAATGCGGGAAATCATACCCCGGAAACGGCCGTCAAACTGATTGAATCGGGAAACGCCGATTTTGTCATGTTTGGCAGGCCGCTGATTGCCGACCCCCATATTGCATTAAAACTGATGGAGCGCAGGCGGGGCGAGGTGCGCCCCTGCATCCGCTGCAATGAGGATTGCATAGGCAGAATCATTACAAGGCTTACAAAGATCAGCTGCTCTGTAAACCCGGTGGCCGGTTTTGAAAAGCGCATGGTGCTGGAAAAAACGAATCGGCCCAAGCGTGTCGTCGTTGTGGGCGGCGGCCCCGGCGGCATGGAAGCGGCCCGGACAGCCGCGCTCAAAGGCCATAAAGTAGCGCTGTTTGAAAAGGATGAAGCGCTGGGCGGACAGTTGAAAAGCGCGGCGACACCGGATTTCAAAAGCCAGCTGCGGGAGCTGGTGGACTGGTACAGGCATCAAATGGCGCTGTTGGACGTGGATGTGCATCTGAACCGCAGGATTACGGCGGATTCCCCTGAACTGAAAGGGGTCGATGCCATCATTGTTGCAACCGGCGCGACGCCGGTGTTTCCCAAAATCAAGGGCATAGAAAACACGGTCGATGTGATTTCTGCGCACATCGAACCGGAAAGGGTGAAGGGCGAAAGAATCGTATACTGCGGCGGAGGGCTTTCTGCCTGCGACAGCGCCCTTGAAACCGCAATGCGGGGGGAAAAGGTATCCATTGTGGAAATGCTGGATGAAGTGGCGGTGAACGACCACTTTATCAACAAAGCGGCGCTGCTGCCCATGCTCCAAAAACATGGCGTTGCGCTATATACGGGCTGCAAGGTTGCCGAGATCAGGATAAATGGCGTGGCAGCCGAGAAAAAGGATGGCACAAAGTTCTTTATTGAGGCGGATACGGTTGTAGCCTCCTTCGGCATGGCACCCAATGATGCAACGGCGCGGGCTATTGACGACAAATACCATACGAGGACGCGCATCATCGGCGATTGCACCAAGGTCGGCAAGGTAGGCGGAGCAATCCGGGAAGGGTTTTATGCCGGGCTCTCCATTGAATAAAAAACTTTGCAACGCTTAGAATGCGTGCAGCTTGAAGCCTTTTGATGCGTTTGCGTCAAAAGGTTTTTTCCGCAAAACGGCGAATGATACCATCAAGATACATTGCAATAACATTTCCATTCAAACAGCTTCGTAGGAGGCATTTCTATGCATATAGTGTCAGCCGCAATGGTTCCTCATCCGCCGCTGATCATACCGCAGGTGGGGCGCGGGCAGGAAAAAGCCATAGGGCATACCATCGAAAGCTATCAGAAGGCGGCGGAATTGCTTGCTTCCCATAAGCCGGAGACGATTGTGGTATTGACTCCCCACAGCGTCATGTATGGGGATTATTTTCACATTTCGCCCGGGAAAAACGCCAAAGGGAGCTTTGCACAGTTCCAGGCGGGGGAAGTAGCTTTTTCGGTGGCGTATGACACCGAATTCGTGGCAGAATTGTGCCGCCGGGCCGATGGGGAAGGCTTGCACGCGGGAACCCGGGGAGAAAGGGACGCCAAGCTGGATCATGGAACCATGGTTCCGCTGTATTTTTTAAGGGAAGCCTGCGGCGGGGAGATAAGGAGCAGGATTGTCCGAATCGGGCTGTCCGGGCTTCCGTATCATGACCATTACAGGCTGGGCATGCTCATCCGGGAAACGGCGGAGCACTTGGGCAGGAAAACCGCTATTGTGGCAAGCGGGGACCTTTCGCACCGGCTGAAGCCGGACGGCCCTTACGGGTTCAAGGAGGAAGGCCCCGTGTATGACCGGCGGGTTATGGATGTAATGGGGCGCGCAGCGTTTGGCGAGCTCTTTGAATTTGTCCCGGACTTTTGTGAGAGCGCGGGGGAATGCGGCCACCGCTCCATGCTGATCCTGGCAGGTTGTTTTGACGGCCTGCGCGTGAAGGGGGACAGGCTGAGCTATGAGGGCCCCTTCGGGGTGGGGTATGGTGTCTGCACCTATCTTCCGGAGGGGGAGGACCCGGAAAGACACTTTCTTGCGGAGTATGCGAATAGACAAAAGGCGATGCTGGACACGAAAAAACGCAAGGAGGATGCCTATGTCCGCCTGGCGCGAAAGTCTTTGGAGGCCTATGTCCTTCGGGGCGAAACCATTGATGTTCCGGATGGGCTGCCGGGTGAAATGACAGCGCACAAAGCCGGCGCCTTTGTTTCCCTTAAAAAGGACGGGCAGCTTCGCGGCTGCATCGGCACGATTTCGGCCACCACGCAAAGCATCGCCCATGAAATTATTCAAAACGCCATCAGCGCCTGCGCCCATGACCCCCGCTTTGAGCCTGTCGCGCCCGAAGAACTGGACGGGCTTTTGTACAGTGTGGATATATTGGCGGAGGCGGAGGATATCGATTCCCCTCAAATGCTTGATGTAAAGCGGTACGGCGTGATTGTCACAAGCGGGCATAAGCGGGGGTTGCTGCTCCCCAACCTGGACGGCATTGATACGGTGGAAGAGCAGATTGCCATTGCCAAACGGAAGGCCGGTATCCGCGATAATGAAAAGGTGTCCCTGAAACGATTCGAGGTGATCCGCCATCACTGAGATCGTATGCGGCGTTTGCATGCACCACTGCCGTTTACGGGAAGGGCAGGTTGGACGGTGCAGGGCGCGAAAGAATGAAAACGGGAAGATCGTTTCCATAAACTATGGGCAGCTTACATCCATTGCGCTGGATCCCATTGAGAAAAAGCCGCTGGCCAGGTTTTGCCCCGGCAGCATGATTTTGTCGGTGGGCAGCTTTGGCTGCAACTTGGACTGCCCCTTTTGCCAGAACGCCTCCATTGCCGCGGCATGTCAAAATGAGGTGGAGGCAGAAATCATGCAGCCCGGGGAGCTTGCAGCCCTTGCGGAGGAGCTGAAGCCAAGGGGCAATATCGGTGTTGCCTTTACCTATAACGAGCCCATGGTAGGGTTTGAATTTGTAAGGGATACCGCAAAGCTTGTTCACGGCCACGGTATGAAAAACGTGGTTGTTACAAACGGCTCCGTCTGTGAGGAAACCTTGCAGGAGGTCTTGCCGTATATTGATGCCTGGAATATAGACCTGAAAGGGTTTACGGAAGCATACTATAAAAAGCTGGGCGGGGAATTGCATACCGTGCAGGAATTTATCCGCATCGCTGCAAAACACGCCCATGTGGAAATCACAACGCTGATTGTGCCCGGGGAGAATGATTCTCCCGATGAAATGCATGCGCTTTCTTACTGGATTGCGGGAGTTGACAGAAGTATTCCTTTGCATATCACACGCTTTTTCCCCAGAAGAAAAATGAAAGACAAAGCACCCACGGATGTGAGCCTTATGCGGAGCCTTTCTCGGATCGCAAAGGAAAACCTGGATACGGTGCTGCTTGGAAATATATAATATTATTTCAATGAATGCGTTTTAAGGAAAAGCTGCAGAGGCTATCATGCTGTCGTACAATGTAATAAGTATTCAAGAGGATGGCATCCGAAGGTTTCCAAACGTGAAGAAGCCCTGCCCCCGTCGGTGACGGGAATGGGCAGGGCGGATGATTGGAAAGGCCGTTGGTCGCGCCCGAAGGCGCGAAATCCTTCCTCTTAAACAATGTTTTACATTATATACGCTTGGCACGACAGCCCCTGCAGCCTTTATAATAAGTGTATCTACAAATATTTAGCCAAATATCATATGGTCCTTCACCTTTTGCGCCTCTTCCCGCAGCAAGCGCCATTCCGCCTCTGTGAGGGGGTTTGCCAGGCATTCGTCAATATGATCCAGCATAAAGTTCAGGTGTTCAAGGTTGCCCGGCGGGACAAGGGTGGCGGCTCCTTTATACAGACCGTATTTCATCCCGGCAACGCTCAGTGCGTCATTCCCGGAAATCGGCTTGCACCAGGACTTGGGGTAGGTGCGTTCCTCGCCTTCCAGCCATTCCCGCTGGATGAGCGTTTTCATGGCGAGGAGCCCAATGTTTTTCTCCTTTACCCGGTCGGCAATGCGGTCTCCCCAGCCCCGGTTGATGCCCAGCGCCCAGTTCATGGGGAAAAGCACCGTGTCAAAGTCAAACAAATCCAATGCCATCAAGGCAATCTCTTCGCTGTGGGCCGAAAAGCCGATCTTGCGGATCAGCCCTTCCTGCCTGGCCCAAAGTACGGTCTCCATCGCGCCGCCCTTGCCAAAGACCCCATCCAGGTCTTCCTTGGTTGTCATCGCGTGGAGCTGATACACATCGAAATGGTCTGTCTGCAGGTTCTTCAGCGACTGGAGCAATTCTTTTTTTGCATCCTCACCCTGGCGCTTTTGCGTTTTGCAGGCCAGATACACCTGGCTGCGGTAGGGCTTCAACGAAGGCCCCAGCCTTTCTTCCGCGTTGCCATAGGAGGGAGCGACATCAAAATAGTTTATCCCCCGCTCAATGGCATAGGCAACATTCCGGTTGGCATCCTCCTGGGTTTCGTTTGTGTTGATGATTCCTCCGAAAATGACCGGGCTGACCTGGTATCCTGTTTTTCCAAGCAGCTGCTTTTGCATAAAGAACCTCCCTTCTTTCTTTACCAAGCGTATGTTACAGCGCCAAGGCTTGATGCGGGAATGTGAGCCGTTGGCGGATTTCCAGTTTTCATAGCGAACCCATGGCAAGGTTACGGCAGTATATTGCCTGCGGCAAGATAAATGTCATACCATTCCTGGCGGGTGAGGGTAATATCGGCAGCCTTTGCGCAATCCCTGATTCTGTCTGCGTTCATTGTGCCGGTAATGGGCTGTATATGCGCGGGATGGCGCAAAATCCACGCAAGCACAACCGCCGTATTCGGAACTTGATATTTTTCGGCGATTTTATCAATGGCCGCATTGAGCTCCGGAAACTTTTCCTTGTCAAGAAACACACCTTGATTGAAGCCGTACTGGAAGGGGGACCAGGCCTGGATGGTAATGTCGTTCAAACGGCAGAAATCCAGTATGCTGCCGTCCCTGTTGACGGCGGACTCGTCCTGCATATTTACATGAATACCGGCGGAAATCATGCCGGCAAACATAATGCTCAACTGCAGCTGATTGGTGACAAGCGGCTGATGAAGATATTTTTGCAAAAGCTGTATCTGCATCGGGTTTTGGTTGGAGACGCCGAAATGGTGCACCTTTCCGCTGCTTTTGAGGATATCAAACGCCTCCGCGACCTCCTCAGGCTCCACCAGCGCATCGGGCCGGTGCAAAAGCAGCACATCCAGATAATCGGTCTTCAGCCGCTGCAGGCTGCCATCCACCGCTTCCAGGATATGCTCCTTGGAAAAATCAAAGGAGGTCTTGGTAATGCCGCATTTGGATTGAAGAATGATCTTCTCGCGGATGTCGTCTGTCATGTGAATGGCCTTTGCAAATATCTCCTCGCAGGCTCCACCGCCATACATATCCGCATGGTCAAAAAAGTTCAGGCCTTGCTCCAGAGCGGTTTGAATCATGGTTTCCACGCCGCTCTTGCTCTGCCTGTGCATGCGCCAGCAACCCACCCCAATCACCGGTACCATCAAACCCGATTTTCCAAGCTGCATTGTTTTCATGTCTACTTCCCTCCATAAATTGGCATTTGGGCAACGCATTTCTCGTACATTTCAATAACCTGGTCGCACCACGCGTCAAACTCCGGGTCTTCTCTTTGCATTTCCGGATGGCTGTAGATATATTCGAGGGTCGTGCGTACGCCTTGATCAAACCGTGTGGCGGCTGCAAATCCTGGGACCGCTTTTTTGATTTTTGTGTTGTCAAAAATAACGGTGTTTGCCTTGTCCCCAATGAGCGCGCCCCGAAAATCATCGCACAGCGCGGACAGCGTATCCGAGGGGATATGCACGATTTTCGGTTTCACGCCCATGGCATGTCCTATGATTTCGTAAATTTGGTTCCAGGTAAGCAGTTCGTCGGAAGTAATGTGATAAGTCTCCCCGATGGCATGCGCGTTCCCGATAATGCCCACGAAAGCCTTGGCAAAGTCTGTGTTATGGGTCAGCACCCAAAGGGAGCTGCCGTCGCCTTGCACAATTACTTTCTTCCCTTTCCTTATGCGCTCCAGCACCGAAAAGCTGCCGTTTTTGCCGTGGACTGCAATGGGGACGGAGGTGTTGCCATAGGTATGGCTGGGCCTGATAATGGTGATGGGGAACCCTTCTTGACGGTATTTTTCCATCAGCCAGTCTTCGCAGGCGATTTTATTGCGGGAATATTCCCAATAAGGGTTGGCGACCGGGGTGCTTTCCACAATCCAGGGGCTGGACAAGGGCTTTTGGTATGCCGATGCGGAACTGATAAAAATAAACTGATTTGTCTTTCCACAAAACAGGCGGTAATCCCTTTCCAGGTGCTTAGGGGTGAATGCGATAAAATCCGCAACGGCGTCAAAGTGCATTCCGCTTATCTTTTCCTGAACGGATTGCTCGTCATTGATATCGGCTGTAATCACCTTTGCGCCCTCCGGCACAAAATCCCTGTTTGTTCCCCGGTTGAGTAAATACAGTTCCATACCCTCTTTGACAGCCAAAGCGGATATGGCCGTGCTGATTGTTCCGGTTCCGCCGATAAACAGTACCTTCATGTATTGCCTCCTGCTTGTTGATGATGGAAAGCAGCTGCGCCCGAACAATGAATGGTTTTACTTATGTGGGTACGCTTTAAACACTTTCTGCCGCTTACCGATTCATCCTCCTGACTTGCCTATACGGAAAGTATAAAACTTTTAGCTTGCTCTAAGTCAATAGACTTTAGAAAAAAAGCTGGCATTTTTTGCTTGTGAAAATTTCTGGCACGCAAATCCATCCGGCCGGAGCAATGCCCTGGAATTCACAGCCCTGAGATGAAAAGGGGTTTCACTGAAAATTGCCATCCGATGATTAAAATCGGATGGCAATTTTTAAAACAAAATTTTCACTGCACTTACCCCACGGCCTTTTCTTCCAATAAAGCGTTTGCCAGAATCTGCGCACCGACAGGATCCAATACATTCAACTCTTTGATGGAGCGCAGAACGGTTTCGGATGCCAGCTTGAAAAAGCCGTTTTCCTGGTACAGCGCGGCCAGCGACAGCATGACCCCCGGATCGTTGATATGATTGTATAC
>JAEVYX010000148.1 GCA_023392515.1 Bacillota bacterium
GCCGCCAGCGTTCGTCCTGAGCCAGGATCAAACTCTTGTGTTCAATCCTTTATCCTTTATCTCGGTTTCCCTCGACAAAGTTTAAACTCATTTAAAGAATCAACTGACTTCTTCTTTCTTCCCTTTGTTCTGTATCGTTTTCAAGGTCCGGCGCCGCTTGAGGCGACGCTTGTTAGTCTAACACAGCACACATAGCTTGTCAACACCTTTTTTACTTTTTTCTCGCGATAATTTCAAACCAATTCAAACCCGTTGGAATTCAAAGGCTTGAAGGCTGATAGAGCCAAGCGTAATCTCTCAGGCGTGCAGTACAAACAAAAAATTATATCGACAACGTCTTTATAGGATATCAATACACCTATACCAAGCCCTCGCACTTAAGTCAAGCGGGAAATACCCTCTTTTGTAATCTGAGCATATGCCAAGGGCTCGGCGGCTACCGCTTCATCCCCAATGGCTATGCTTTCCAAAATATCCTGACGTGCAGTCTCAGCGGAGGAATCATTCCTGGCATGCAGGGTAAAAAGTGCCTCTCCCTTTTCTATGCGGTCACCAATCCGCTTGTGCAACACAAATCCTACCGCAGGATCAATTACATCCTCCTTTTTCTTGCGGCCGGCGCCCATATCCTGCGCCGCCAGGCCAAGCCGGGTCGTATCCATAGCCTGCAACCATCCTGAAACGGAGCTTTTTACAGGCAGTATGATAGGCGCAGTCGGTAAAAGTGTCACATCGTCGCAAACTTTGGGATTGCCACCCTGAGCCATAATCATTTCTCTTAGTTTTTCAAGGCCTGCTCCCGAATCCAGCGCTTTTTGAAGCATATCATGGGCTTGGAAAAGTGTGTCTGCCCGCCCGGCCAACAGCAGCATATGGCTGCCAAGCAAAAGTGAAACATCCTTGAGTGCTCCTTGCACCCTTCCGGACAATACGTCGATGGCTTCCTTCACTTCCAGCGCATTTCCCACATGCGATCCCAACGGTTGCGCCATACCGGTAACAATAGCTACGGTAGGACGTTGTGCCAATGCACCAATATCCACCATGGCCTTGGCCAATGTGATAGATCCTTCCAGGGTATGCATGATAGCTCCTGAGCCTGTCTTTACATCCAGCACAATGGCTCCCGCGCCGCTGGCTAATTTTTTGCTCATGATAGAAGAGGCAATGAGCGGCAGGCTGTCCACAGTGGAAGTCACATCCCGGAGGGCATATAACGCTTTATCCGCAGGTGCCATATTTTTGCTTTGGCCAATCACCGCACAACCAATGCGCTTCACTTGAGCAATGAAATCATCCTGGCCTATCTCCACCCGCATGCCGGGGATGCTCTCCAATTTGTCCAGTGTACCGCCTGTATGTCCCAAACCACGCCCGCTCATTTTTGCTACAGGCACGCCGCAAGCGGCTACCAAAGGAGCCAATACCAAGGTTGTGGTATCGCCAACGCCTCCGGTAGAATGCTTGTCAACAGTCCTGCCGGGGATTTGGCTCAAATCCGCCATATCGCCGGAATGGGCCATGGCCAATGTAAGTTTTGTCGTTTCCTCAGGTGTCATTCCATTTAGGCGAATGGCCATCAGCAGCGCCGCCAATTGATAATCCGGGATTGTCCCTGTTGCCGCACCGTTTACAAAAAAGGCGATTTCCTGCTGGGTCAACACATCGCCCGTTTTCTTTTTTTCAATGATCCGGATCATATCCATAGACTGGGTTTCCTTTCATGCGCATGTTTCAACTAAGGATAGTATATCACAGGACTTCTTTCCAGTCATCAGCTAAACCATTATAGGGAAAGGATTGCCTCTTTGAAAAAAACAGGGTATACTGATTTACAGTTATGTGGCACAGGAGGATGGGTATGGGAAATCAGGCGCTTCAAGCCCTGCGGAATAAAAAAGGCTACATTTGTGACATGGATGGCGTTATCTATCACGGGAATAGACTGTTGCCCGGCGCACAGGCTTTTGTGGATTTTCTGCAGCGTGAGAACAAAGAGTATCTTTTTCTAACCAACAGTTCAGAGCGGGCTCCCCGTGAATTGGCACAAAAGCTGCAGCGGTTGGGGCTTACGGTATCTGAAGACCACTTTTACACAAGCGCGCTTTCCACCGCAGCCTTTTTGAAGGAGCAATGCCCCGGCGGAAGCGCCTATGTAATTGGTGAGCCGGGCCTGGTAGGCGCGTTATATGACGCCGGGTTTACCATGAACGATGTGAATCCCGATTATGTGATATTGGGCGAAACACATACCTACAGCTATGACAAAATTGAGAAGGCCGTTTCGCTGGTATTGAAGGGTGCCAAGCTGATCGGTACCAACTCCGATCTTACAGGTCCAATTGAAAACGGTATCGCGCCTGCAACAAGGGCTTTGATGTCCCCCATCGTGCTGGCTACCGGCCGCACCGCCTACTACCTTGGCAAACCCAATCCTTTAATGATGCGCCACGGCATTCATCTGCTTGGTGTTACCAATGAGGAAGCAGTAATCATCGGTGACCGCATGGACACGGATATTGTATCCGGCATCGAAAGCGGCATTGATACCGTTTTGGTGTTAAGCGGGGTCACCAGTGTGGAAGAAATGCAAACTTTCCCCTATCAACCCAAGTATGTATTGCAAGGTGTAGGGGATATAGCGTTATAAAGTTAGATTTATCACGATTATTATGCATTAAACAAGGAGAATCGTATGCAGGTTCTGACCCAGGTGTTGGTTCTCTTTTTGCTTATGGCGTTGGGATGTGGGGCTGCCCGGGGGCGTCTCATAGGGCATGAAACCTTTCAAGGTATAAATAAACTGGTGCTGTATTTTACGCTTCCGTGTCTATCGTTTGTCAAGCTCCAGCAAGACTACGACCCCGGCCGTATGGGCGAACTAGGGTTGACATTTTTATTGGCAACCGCTGCCATGCTGTTTTGCGGCGCTATCGGCCTTATGCTTTACCGAAAGCAGCCAAAATCCCGCTGGCCTGTATTCATGCATTTGATTATGTTTTCAAACTGCGGGTTTATGGGTTACCCTATCATCAGCGCAGCGCTGGGTGAGGGCAGCATCATCTATGCGGTTATGTACGTGGCTTCCTTTAACCTGCTCACCTGGACAGTTGGTGTATATTTATACGCCGGAATCCAGGGCGTGACACTAAAAAGCGTACTGCTTAACCCAACTCTGTTGGCGGTTGTGGCCGGAATCTTATGCTTTGTAGGTTCTGTACGGCTTCCCACAGCAATTTTGTCTGCCATGACGATGCTTGGAGATACCACCACGCCCCTCACCATGCTTGTAGTGGGAAGCCACCTATCCAGCCTGAAGGTTCGGGATTTAAAAGATTGGACTCTCTTGGGAACATGCCTTTTGCGTCTCCTATTGCTGCCTATGCTTCTATTAGGGATTATGACGTTGCTTCATGTTCCGGAACCGGTGAAAGCTACCATATTTGTCTGCTCCGCCATGCCCGGAGCTGCCGTCACAGCCATGCAAGCCGAATATTTTCATGGAGACAGCGCACTTGGTTCCCGGAGCGTCGCGGTAAGCACCGCCCTGTCTGTTCTCACGATTCCGGCGGTACTGATGCTTTTATAAACTCATAGGGAGGGAATGACTTGGCCAGAAGAAGACATGCCAGAGGTTGTTGCCTAACCCGGATTCTAACGTTTGCGATCCTGGTTTTGACGCTTGTTTACCCCTTTTGGGAAGCATATCACCTGACGGAAGATATCCATCCCCTTCGCATCGATCGGTTACCCTCTTCCTTGAAGGGGCTGAAAATTATATACCTTACGGATATCCATCAGGGCTCGTTTTATTCCCAAGGCCGCGTTGACAACCTCGTTACACAAATCAATTCTTACAACGCGGATATTGTACTATTGGGAGGCGACTACGCAAACGATTCAAATGGCGCAATTACATTTTTTCAAAACATGCCAAAAATTCATGCACGGTATCTTGTAGCCGGCGTTGTAGGAAATCATGACCGCACCACTCCTGAAAGCAATCTTGCAGCATTGCAAAGCGCCATGGTCAACGCTGGCGTGCTGCCATTGGTCAATTCCGTGAAAACCCTTAAAATTGGTACGGCAACATTATGCCTGGCTGGGGTGGACGATTATAATAACGGTTACCCGGATATCAACGGAGTAGCCGCTCAGATAAGCGAGGAAGATTTTACAATCTTCTTGACCCATTCCCCCGACAACCTTCCCAAGGCTTTCACTACTGCCAACCGCGCCGGCAGCATCAATTGGTTTGACATAGCGCTATGCGGGCATACGCATGGCGGGCAGGTCACCTTGCTGGGAATGCCTCTTTTCAGAACTTACTCCCTTGTTTCCGACAGGTATCTTTCCGGCTGGCTGCAGGAAAACAGAGCACATATACTGATATCCAATGGTGTTGGAACATCATGGATTCCCGCCAGGCTATTTGCAAAACCTCAGATTCATATCATTACATTGCAATAATTAAAGAATGTTACTCAACGTCAAAGCATCGCGATGATATAAATGGCGGAATGATTCTCTCAGTTCTGCCCCTGCCGTCAGGCAGATCCATATATTTTTGAGTTCAATCCCCACATCCATTTGCCCGAGTCCTAGATTGACATCGTCCGTATCACCATGGTTTACCCAAAATTGCAGCCACTGGCAGGTATCTTCCCATCGAACTTCAATTTTGTTAAGCAGCTTTCTGGCTTCATCCCATTCCTCCTCGCGCACCAAATCCTCCAACTGCTCAGCCAATTCTGCGTAATCCCGCGCTACATGAGAGCTCAAAATCGAAGTGGTGATACCCATGCCCATGACGAGCACCAGGGAAATACAAATCACCCATATGGTCGCTTTCATATATCACCACACAATCCCGCTGGGGGGCATAGCATCCACAAGTTTTACATGATTGGCCTTTTTCCCCT
>JAEVYX010000109.1 GCA_023392515.1 Bacillota bacterium
TCGCCCTTCCCAACCGGGAAATCGGCTGTCAAAGCGCCCAAATGCTTCTAACCCTGCTCAATGACAAGGATGCCGAGGTTCAAAGCCAAATCCTTCCCTGCGCCCTATTTGTAAGGAACTCCGTCGGCACCGCCCCCAAAGAATAGTGAAGGTATTTACATCAGCAGGGCTGTTCTGGAAACAGAACAGCCCTCAGCGTGTCGAAAAAGTGGATACACCGCTTTTTCGAGTCTGCACCCTTCACCTGTGAGCCATGCTCTACGTGCGGTGAAGGGTGTAAGGAAACCTTGCTACGCAAGGCTTCCGAAGCCACCGCACATGTCGCTGGCTTCGGATTTACAGTCGGAGGGGGTGCCCCTCCGACACCTCCCAGAGGTTTTTTGACAGTCTGAAAGGGGCTGTCCCGAAAACAGGACAGCCCCTTGCTGATTATATTGCTTTATTGTCCAATAACTGCCTTGATGCGCCGTACCCCGGCGGAAGAGGATTCCTCTTTGAGAATCTTGAACGAGCCCAGATCCCCGGTGTTCTCCGCATGGGGGCCGCCACAGATCTCCTTGCTGAAGGTGCCCATGGTGTAAACCTTCACCCGTTCGCCGTACTTGCTTTCGAAAAGGCCGATAGCGCCCTGCTCCTTGGCCTCCTGCACGGTCATTTCCTCCAAAGTGATGGGAGCTTTGGCGGCAATGGCTTCGTTGACCAAGCTTTCCACTTCCTTTACTTCTTCCGGGGTCATCTTCCGGCCGAAGGAGAAGTCGAAGCGCAGCCGCTCGGCGGTAATGTTGGAGCCCTTTTGTGCCACTTCCGGGCCAAGCACCTTGCGCAGCGCCGCGTGCATAAGATGGGTGGCTGTATGCAGCCTGGCAGTTTCATCGGTATGGTCGGCCAAGCCGCCCTTGAAGCGCTGCTCAGCCCCCGCCTGGGAGGTAGCCTGGTGCTGCTTGAAGCATTCAGCAAAGGCATCCGTATCCACCTTGAGGTTCCGTTCCTTGGCCAGCTCCACCGTCATTTCAATGGGGAAACCGTACGTATCGTACAGGTGGAAGGCGCTGAGGCCGTCAATGATGCCATTTTCCACCTTGGATGCCACCTTGTCAAACTCCTTGTTGCCCTGCTTGAGTGTGCGGGCAAACCGGGCCTCTTCCAGTTTCAGCTGTTCCAGCACAAAGGCGGCGTTCTTTTCAAGCTCGGGATAGACTTCTTTATACTGGTCAATGATTACCTGGGCGATGTCGGCAGTAAAGTTATCGGGCATGCCCAACTGCATCCCATAGCGCACCGCCCGGCGGATGATGCGCCTGAGCACATAGCCCTGGTCCACATTGGAGGGGCTGACCCCCCGGTGGTCACCCAGGATAAAGGTGGCGGTCCGGGTATGATCGCCAATGATGCGGAAGGCCTTGGTGGTTTCCGGGTCGCTGTCATAGGCTTTCCCTGAAAGCTCCGCAATTTTAGCCAGTATGTTTGCAAACAGGTCAGTTTCATATACCGATTTTTTGCCTGTCAGCACACAGATGGTGCGCTCCAGGCCCATGCCCGTATCCACATTCTTCTGGGCCAGGGGCAGAAAGGTGCCATCCTGCTGCTTGTTGTACTGCATGAACACATCGTTCCAAATTTCCAAATACCGGCCGCAGGAGCAGGCGGGAGAGCAATCCGGGCCGCAGGGAGCTTTGTCGGTAATAATGAACATTTCGGAGTCCGTGCCGCAGGGGCCGGTGATTCCGGCAGGGCCCCACCAGTTGTTTTCCTTGGGCAGGAAGAAGATACGGTCTTCCGCCACACCGCAGTCCCGCCAGATCTGATAGCTTTCCATATCCCGGGGAGCGTCTTCATCCCCGGCGAACACGGAAAAGGCCAGCCGGTCTTTATCAATGCCCAAATATTCCGGGCTCGTTAAAAACTCCCAGCTCCAGGCGATAGCTTCCTTTTTGAAATAATCCCCCAGGCTCCAGTTGCCCAGCATTTCAAAAAAGGTTAAATGGGAGGCGTCGCCCACGTCGTCAATATCGCCGGTGCGAACGCACTTTTGCACGTCCGTCAGCCGTTTCCCGGCAGGATGCTTAGCCCCCATCAAATAAGGCACAAGGGGATGCATCCCCGCGGTGGTAAACAATACTGTGGGGTCATTTTCGGGAATAATGGATGCGCTGGGGATAATGGCATGCCCCTTGCTCTCAAAAAATTTCAAAAAAAGCGACCGTAATTCGTTGGCCGTCATGTTTTTCATAACCTTCGCTCCTTTTAACCTTTATGCCGCCTTTGCCTTTTCGGCCCGGCGGCATTGTTTCTGCCCTGTGCAATTCGCTACATTATAAGGGAAAAGAACATTTTCTGTCAAGAAATCCATATCTGTCTGTTCCGCTTACCGGCTGGCTCTCAGCGCCGTGGTGAACAGGAAGCCCAAGAAGGCGTTTTCCACCAGAACAACCTGGCCGTTATTGGTATAAAGCAGGTTCAAGCCTTCCACATTCGCCTGCCCCGCCTGATGCAAAAACTGGTACAGCACCACAAAAAACAGGATTCCCGCCGGTGCCCATAAAAGCTTGGCAAAAGGGTCCCGCCGCCGGCCGCCGGCCAAGGGAATCATCAGCGCCAAGGCGGCACCCAGCAAGAGGCCCTTCAGTACATTCTGAAAAAAGCCAAGATCAGGGAGCTGCTCGCTCATAAAGGGGAACAAAAACCCCAGCGCCAGGCAGATGAGCAGTGGCAAAACAATAACCAGCAGCTTTCGTAAAAACAAAAGGTTTCCCTCCCCTACGCTTGTTCCCGCAGGAACTTCTTGTCCTTCTCCGTAAGCGGCGCTTTCTCCAAAAGATCGGGGCGGTGCTTTTTTGTAGCCAGCAGCGATTGCTGACGCCGCCAGGCAGCGATTTTGGCATGGTCGCCGTTCACCAGCACCTCCGGCACCTCCACCCCTTCAAACACCCGGGGCCTTGTATACTGGGGATATTCCAAAAGCCCATCGGAAAAGGATTCCTCCTCCGGGCTGTCCTCGCTGCCCAGCACGCCGGGCACAAGCCTTGCCACGCAATCCACCAGCACCATGGCCGCCAGTTCCCCGCCGGTGAGAATATAATCCCCAATGGAGATTTCCTCATCGATATACGCGTCCAGCACCCGCTGATCCACACCCTCGTAATGGCCGCACAAAAGCACCAGTTCCGTTTCCTTGGCCAGCTCCCGGGCCATGTCCTGGGTGAGGGTCTTTCCCCTGGGTCCCAGGTAAATGCGCTTTCCGGAAAAAGGGGGCTCTGTGACAGAGGCGATGGCATCGGCAATGGGCTGAGCCATCATCACCATGCCCGCCCCGCCGCCAAAGGGATAATCGTCGGTGTTATGATGCTTTTTCTGGGAAAAGGGGCGGATGTCGACGCACTGAACATCCAAAAGGCCCGCTTCCCGAGCCCGGCCCAGGATGCTGGCGGAAAGGACGCTCTCAAACATTTCAGGGAAAATGGTCAGTATTTTAATCCTCAAAAAAAGCCACCTCGGGAAGCTTGCTTTCATCCAAAACCACCTTGCGTGCCTTTACGTCCACCGTTGGAACGGCTGCCTTTAGCGCAGGCATCAGCATACGTCCCTTGGGCGTGTCAAACACATATACATCCGTCCCGCCGGGCTGCATTACATCGACCAGCGTGCCGATTGCGTTCCCCTTCGTATCCACCGCCTCACAGCCGATGAGATCGCAGATAAACACCTCATCTTCGGAAAGGGGCACCGCGTGGGCCCGGTCGACAAACAGCTTTTCACCCCGCAGCTTTTCCACCGCTTCCCTGGTATCAAAGCCCTCAACCGAAAGGTAGGCAAACCCGTCATTTACTCTGGAGCAGTGAACGCCCCGGGGATGATAGGCCTCCCCTTCCTGAAAAAAGACCTCCTTTAAGCGGAGAAAACGGTCCGGGTCGTCGGTGTAGGGCTTAACCTTCACTTCGCCCGCCACGCCTTGGGGCTTTAATATTTCCCCGATGAGCAGAAAGTTTGTGAGCATCGTGCGTTTTTCCTTCCTTGATTGAAAAAAGAAAAGCCCGCCGCCCATTCAAGCGCAAAACCGCGCCGCCCGCGCCTTTTGTTAGGCTGCCGGGCGGGCGCTTCAACGCCTTATGTGGGGGCCGGCCCCGACTGTTATTGAATCTCTACAAACACAGGCTTGCTGTTTTTGGCTGTTGCCGCTTTTACCACCGCGCGGATGGCTTTGGCAATGCGGCCTTGTTTGCCGATGACCTTGCCCATGTCTTCCGGGGCCACATTCAGCTCCAGGATAATGGCCTCCGGCCCCTCGGTTTCACGGACGCGGACAGCATCCGGATTTTCTACAAGGGATTTGGCGACAAATAACAAAAGTTCCTGCATGGCGCTCCTTTCCCGGAAGCGGCGGCTCAGCCCTCGATGGCGCCGCTCTTCTTGAGCAGGATGCGCGCGGTATCGGTGGGCTGTGCGCCGTTCCCCAGCCAATATTTGGCCCGTTCGTTGTCGATCTTAATCTCGGCAGGTTGGGTCATGGGATTGTAGTAGCCGATTTCTTCGATGAAGCGGCCATCCCGGGGGCAGCGGATGTCGGCAACGACAACACGGTAGAAGGGCTTCTTTTTCATGCCCATTCTCTTGAGGCGAATTTTTACAGACATGGTCTTCCTCCTTGTATGATGGGGTTGTTATTTATGGAAATCATAAAATTATGATGACCAAGCGTTTAGAAAGGCATGCGCATGCGGCCTTTGCCGCCCTTTTTCATGTTCATGACCTGCTTCATCATCTGCCGGGCCTGATCGAACTGGCGGATGAGGGCGTTCACGTCCTGAACGGTGGTGCCGCTGCCTGCGGCGATGCGCTTGCGCCGGCTGGCGTTGAGGATTTCCGGGTTGCGCCGCTCCCGTTTCGTCATGCTGCGGATGATGGCCTCCGGCTTTTTGAGGGCATTGTCATCCACCTGCACGTCCTTGAGCTTGGCGCCCACGCCGGGGAGCATTCCCAGTACGTTTTGCAGCGGGCCCATTTTCTTCATCTGCTGCATGTTTTCCAGAAAATCCTCCAAGGTCAGGTCCTGCACCTTGGTCTTGCGGGCCAGCTTGTCGGCTTCCTTTTCATCGAAAGCCTCCTGAGCCTTTTCGATGAGGGTCATTACGTCCCCCATGCCCAGGATACGGGATGCCATGCGCTCCGGGTGGAATGGCTCGATATCCTGGAGCTTTTCCCCGATGCCCGCAAACTTGATGGGCTTGCCCGTTACCGCGCGAACAGAAAGCGCCGCGCCGCCCCTGGTGTCGCCATCCAGCTTGGTGAGGATGACACCGCCCAGCTCCAGCTTTTCGTTGAAGGACTTGGCTACATTCACCGCGTCCTGACCGGTCATGGCGTCTACCACCAGCAGGATTTCCTGAGGCTTTACGGCCTCGCGGATATTCGCCAGCTCGTCCATCAGCGCTTCGTCAATGTGCAGCCGGCCTGCGGTGTCGATGATGAGAACATCCCGCCCGTAATACCTGGCCTGCTCCACCGCTTCTTTCGCGGTTTGCACCGGGTTTTGGGTCCCCTTTTCGTAAACCGGCACCTTCACCTGCTCGCCTACCACCTGCAATTGCTTGATAGCGGCGGGACGGTAGATGTCGCAGGCGGCCAGCATGGGCTTTTTGCCCTGCTTTTGCAGGAAGCCTGCCAATTTAGCGGCCATGGTGGTTTTACCCGCACCCTGCAGGCCGCACAGCATGTAGATGGTCGGCACGCTGGAAGACCAGGTGAGCCTGGCGTTTGAGCCGCCCATGAGAGAAGTCATTTCCTCCTGGACGATTTTAAACACCTGCTGGCCCGGGGTCAGGCTTTCCAATATTTCTGTGCCTACGCACCTGTCTGTAATCTTTTTGATAAAATCCTTGGCTACGGCATAGTTGACGTCGGCTTCAAGCAGGGCCATGCGAACTTCCCGCATGGCGTCCTTTACCATCTGCTCGCTCAGCTTGCCACGGCCCGTAAGCTTTTTCAGCGTATTTTGCAGTTTTTCAGACAAACCCTCAAAGGCCATGGGGTTCCTCCTCATCCTCCCGCAGCAGCGAACCTAAGACCTGCCGCGCTTTACACAATTCTTTATTCGTATCATCCGTCGCCTGTACCCGTTCAAGGGCTTGAAGGCTTTGGGAAAGGCCTTCCTGCATACGCCGGAAGCGGGCCAGCATGCCCAATTTATCTTCGAAATCCTTTAATTGCAGGGTAGCCCGGTGCAATACATCGTGAACCCCCTGGCGGCTGACCCCCGCCTGCAGAGCAATTTCCCCCAGGGACAGGTCCTCCTCGCAGCTTAGGCGCATCAGTTCCTGCTGGCGCTGGGTAAGCAGCGGCCCATAAAAGGCCAGCAGCCAGCCCGTTTCAATCTTTTTTTCCACTTCGGTGCCTAGGACTTCCACAAAAGCACCTCCATCGGCAGCCTGTAAAGGAATTTCACTTGACACCTTGAACAGTATACGGATTTTTTTCTGTTTGTCAAGCCCTCTGGTTGAAGGAGACCAGTTTGTTTTTTTTTTGTACTCCCCTTGCAATTTCTCCCTTTGAAGATCATAATAGATGTATTGGTTCAGTTTTCGCCCGGCGGGTAAAAAACGTCCCGCGCAAGAAATGTAGCCCGGGCAAGGCTTTGAAAAAGTAAAGGAGGCTTTCCCCCATGGAACGCGTGTATAATTTTTCCCCAGGGCCGGCAGTAATGGCGCTGCCTGTATTGGAAAGAGCCCAGCAGGAATTGGTATGCTATGGAACAAGCGGCATGTCCGTTATGGAAATGAGCCACCGCAGCAAAATGTACCTGGAAATTTATGATGGGGCCGTTGCCCTTTTGCGTGACTTGATGTCCATCCCCGACACCTATGACGTGCTGTTTTTGCAGGGCGGTGCCACCCAGCAGTTTTCCGCGATCCCGCTGAACCTTCTCACAGGCAGCGGCAAGGCCGATTATCTGGATACCGGTAACTTTGCCCACCTGGCCGCCGAGGAAGCCAAGCGCTACGGGCAGGTGAACATTGCCGCATCCAGCCGGGAGGACAATTACACCTATATCCCCGATCTTACGTGCTTATCCCTGGACCCTGACGCGGATTATTGCCACATCACCACCAACAACACCATTTATGGTACGCGGTATGCATCCTTGCCCGATACGGGTAGCGTTCCCCTGGTGGCAGATACCAGCAGCAATATTCTAAGCGAAGTATACGACATCACCAAGTTTGGCGCAATGTATGCCGGTGCGCAAAAGAATATCGGCCCCAGCGGGCTGTGTGTGCTGATCGTGCGGAAGGACCTTCTGGGCCACGCCCATCCCCTTTGCCCGAAGCTTCTCAATTGGGAGGTACAAAGCAAAAACGGGAGCATGTACAACACCCCCAACACCTTTGGCATTTATCTGGCCAAGCTGGGCTTTGAATGGCTCAAAGGGTTGGGCGGCGTGCCTGCCATGGAAAAGATCAACAAGGAAAAGGCCGCCATCCTTTACGATTACCTGGACGAAAGCAGCCTTTACAAAGCTCCCGCCCAGAAGGCGTACAGAAGCCGTATGAACGTCACCTTCGTGACCGGCAATGAGGAATTGGACGAGAAGTTTGTCAAGGAAGCCGGAAAGCAGGGCCTTGTCAACCTGAAAGGCCATCGTACCGTGGGCGGTATGCGCGCAAGCATCTATAACGCCATGCCCGTGGAAGGTGTGCAAAAGCTTGTCAATTTCATGAAGCAGTTTGAAATAGAGAACCGGTAACCAGGAGCGCTGCTCCTGGACCTCGTCAAAGGTAATTGAATCCTGTCCTCGCCTGTAGCAAAAAAGGGCAGGGCGAATGAATTAAGCGAACCGTGAGGATTTCGCACCTAAAGGTGCGACCAAAGGGCTTTCCGATCGCCCTTTGGAAACCTTCGGATTCCGTGTTGATGAAAGAGGAGAAGATTGATGTACAAGATTCAAACTCTTAACGAAATATCCGATATTATTCATTCCCAGCTTTCCGCCGACGCCTACACCGTCACCAGAGACGAGCCGGTACCGGACGGCATTCTGGTGCGCAGCGCAGATATGCACACAATGGAGCTGCCCGAGAGCCTTCTTGCCATTGCAAGGGCCGGCGCCGGGGTCAACAACATTCCCATTGAGGCGTGCAGCAAAAAGGGGATTGTGGTCTTCAACACCCCCGGCGCCAATGCCAACGCCGTTGCGGAGCTGGTGATTGCCGGGCTTCTACTTTGCAGCCGCAACATCGCTGGGGGCATTGCATGGGCCGCGGGGCTTAAGGGCCAGGGTGACGCTGTGCCCAAGCTGGTGGAAAAAGGCAAGGGCCAGTTTGTAGGGCCGGAGCTGCGCGGGAAAACCCTGGGCGTTATCGGCCTGGGTGCCATCGGTGCGCTTGTGGCCAACAGTGCACTAAACGGCCTGGGCATGGAGGTCATTGGTCTTGACCCCTTTATCTCCGTAGAGCATGCCTGGTCCTTGTCCAGGGGCATTAAGAGGGCTGCTTCCATGGAGGAGCTTCTTCAAAAGGCGGATTATGTAACCGTCCACGTGCCCCTGACCCCGAAAACCAAAAATATGTTTGATACCGCCCTGATCAGCCACATGAAAACGGGCGCGCACCTGCTCAATTTCAGCCGTGCGGAGCTGGTGGACGGGGAAGCCTGCCGGGAAGCCCTTAAAACCGGCCAGCTGTCCTCTTATGTAACGGATTTCCCCACCGAGGATATGCTGAATGTGGACAAGGTGGTCTGCATCCCCCATTTGGGCGCTTCCACCCCGGAAAGTGAAGAAAACTGCGCCAGGATGGCCGCTGCCCAGCTGCGGGATTATCTGGAGTACGGCAACATCCGCAACAGCGTGAACATGCCGGAAATCGTACTGGCCGGTCAGCCGGAAGGCTACCGCATCTTGCTGATTCATGAAAATGTGCCCAACATGGTCAGCACCATTTCCGCCGCCATTTCCCGGGAGGGCATCAACATCAACAACATGCTCAATAAGAGCCGTCAGGAAATGGCTGTCACCGTGATGGAGTTAAGCCAGATTCCCACAGAAGAACTAATCGGCGAGTTGTCTGCCCTGGCCGGCGTCATAAAAGTCCGCTGGTGGCGTTGAACCCTATATTTTCCCCGCCGCTTTCCCATTAAGGGAGGCGGCGTATTTTTTTGCCAATCCATCTAACATGTGCTATAATAAATTTTAACTTGCGTATATTTCCATGCAGGGGAAGTATTTGGTTCAAGGCTCCGTTAATATGATGGGAATTGCATTTATTTTCCAGTGCAAAAGGAGAACCTTTATATGAAAAAAAGATGGATCGCGTGGATGCTGGCGCTTGTGCTCATTATGGCCCTCCTGCCCGCCGCATATGCCGACTTGCCGCAGCCTATTACACCTATCCCCTGGGAAGAACTGCCCGAAGTTTTGGAAGGGCAGCATCATTATCTTTTGCTTTGCGTGGACCAATGGGAAGGCAAAGTGAAAAACTTGGGCAATACCGACGGCATTGTACTGGTCACCCTGGATACACGTACCAAGCGGGTAATGCTCACCTCCTTTAGCCGAGAGATGCTGGTGCAGCGGCCCGATGGGGTTATCGGCCGGGTGAACTATATTGCGAAAAATTATGGCCTGGATGCCCTTTGCCAGGTTTTAAGCACCCACTTTGGAATAAGAATCGAAAAGTATATGCTCTTTGACATGAACCAGATTCAAACCATTATCGACGCCCTGGGCGGTGTGGATATTACCGTTACCAATACCGAGGCCGCCTATCTTCGCCGCTATGCCATCAGTCCCACTTCGACAAAGCCCCGGATGAACCATGAAGGAACCTACCACTTCACGGGGCACGCGGCAGTGATTTATATGCGCATCCGCAAGGTAGGCGGCGGCGGAGACCTGATGCGGACCCAGCGTGTGCGTACGGTGCTTTCCACCCTGGCCGATCAATGCCGGGCCATCACCCAGGATGAGGCAATCTCCCTGCTGGATTCCGTGCTGGAAAACAACCTGCTTACCAACCTGTCCATGAATGA
>JAEVYX010000122.1 GCA_023392515.1 Bacillota bacterium
AAAAACAAGACCGGTGTATTACCGGCCTTGTTCGTGGCACTATTCCTAATCTGTTTTCGGGATCTTAGGTTTGCTATTTGAAGGGTTTCCCGCCATGTCCGCCCATATTGCCCCTGCCCCCCATCTGCGATTGGGTCATCTGTGTTACGGTTTGTCCGTTCACGGTCACGCTGCCGCCGTTGAGGGCGCCCGAATCGTTATAGTCAAAGGCGGAATTAGCCGTAATGTGAAGTGTGCCGCCGTTGATATACAGGCTGCCGTTGGAGTCCAAAGCGTCGGTATCGCCGCCGGCCATGCTGATGGTTGTCGTACCGCCGTTGATTTCCAGCAATATGCCATAGGTGCTTTTCTCTGCCGCGTTGACGCCGTCGTCGGTCGCGTAAATGCTGATCTCGCCGCCGTTGATTTGGACGTGCGTACCTTCAATACCTTCCGAGCTTGTGTTGATGTTGATAACGCCGCCGTCGATTTGGACAATCGCGTTTCCCTGAATGCCGTCATCCGCGGCGGAAATATCCAGCGTCCCATTGTATATGTAGATATATCCCAGGGAAGTATCTTCCTTGTTTTCACTGTGCAGCGCATCCTTATTGGCCGTAATGGTGATTGCGCCGTCATAGATGCGAATGGAATCATTCGCCTTTAAGCCGTCTACAGCTACGGCAAGCTTATATGTACCCCCGGTGATTTTCAAATCGTCTTTGGAGGTAATGCCGTTGCCTTTCGCAGAAACGATTTCCAGCGAGCCCGTTCCATTCAGTGTCAGGTCTGATTTGGAAATGATTACGGAATCCAGGCTGGCGGTTTCATAGCTGCCCGATACTTCCATCCTGTTGACGCTGTCGGTCAAAGTTATAAACGCCTTGTCGGCCGATTCGATATAGATTGCGGGGGCGCTTGCGTTGGTGATGATGACCCCGTCCAGTACAAGCTGGACTTTGGCTGCATCGCCGGCATCGACCACAATCGTAACCTCGCTTACCTCGCCACTGATTACATATACGCCCTCCTGGTCAATCGTTACGTCTTCGCCGCTGACCAGTGTGACCGTTTCCGCTCCGTCCGTATTGGCCGTCTGTTCCAAATCCCGTTCTGTGAACATCCCCGAAACATCAAGAGCCGAACCGCCGCTCGATGAAGGGATGGCAGCCGGGGTGGTATTTGTTGCCGAGGTACTCAGCACAGTACCGGATTCCGCCGAGGATGCTGTAATCAGCCCATTGCCGCCATTGGCTCCCGCCGCGCCGCCAATCATGCTTTCGCCCACCGCGATCAAAGCAAGCATGAAAGCAACGGCTGTGATGATGAGTTTCTGTTTCATGTTTTTCCCTCCTACAGGACATCGCTTGCGTCCGATATATATCCGCAAATGATATCCAGATTGCCGTTTCGGCATCTTAATTGGTCGATCAGTTCTTTTTCCCTGGTTTCATTTTTCAGGACAATATCATAGGACAGTTGAAACAGGCTGCCCATGTTGGTCGTCCTCACACGTTTGAGCTTGTGCGACTCGGTATATTCGGCGAACAAATCGTCAAACAGGCCGGCATAGTCCAAACTCTCCGGTATGGTAATGCGCAGCTGCTTGCGCATTTGCCTGGGTTCGCCAAACGTGCTGCCAAACAGCAGCAGGGCAGCCGCGCCGATCAGCGCCGTAAACACTGCTGCATACAGAATATATCCCATCCCAGTTGCCAAACCAACAGCCATTGAGAAGAAGATAAACCCGATTTCCTTTGCTGTGCCCGGAATGGAGCGGAACCGCACCAGGCCGAAAGCGCCCATCACCGCTATCCCTGTGCCAACACTGCCATTGACGATGGAGATCACCGCGCCGACCATCGCCGGCAGCAGCACCAGCATAGCGACAAACTGCTTGCTATAGCTGTTCCTGTACATATAAAACTGAGCAATCACAAACCCGAGCAGCAATCCCGCACCCGTATGCAACAGCGTCGCCGCCAAATCAAAATTATCCAACATAGAATTCTCCCCTTTACGCTACATTTTTCCTTGCTGCCAGTAAGATCACCGGTATATTGCTGCCCATCATATAGTTTTGATAACAATACCCATACTTTGAAAAGGAAGTCGGATAGACTTTCTGCTCATCAAGCGCTCTGCAAAGCCATAGAGGGATGGCACCAAGCACTTTAATTTCGGTCAGGTGCTGCGATTCCCCGAGTATCATCTGCCCGTAGTCCCCGCTGCTCAGGTTCAAATCATCACACCGAAACCGAATATTCTCGTCAAAAGTAATGCGCAGGCTCTCATCACCAATCCCTTTGAGGGCAACGCGGTCATACGCGATATAAACCTTAGGCCGCAGATGGTACAGCGACATAAAATACTCGATCTCATGCATCACCTGCTGCGGCACGTCCGGCCGTATACCATGTTCCAGATAGTCGCACAAATCCTGCATGCGCATGGAGACGCGCCGCTTGAACACTTCCTGCTTAAACTTCTTTTTCAGCTCTAAAAAGACTGTGTCCTGAGCGCCGGGTGTTCCGTAGCTGCGCACTCTGAGCTTTTCCTTATATACAGGTTTTTCGATGGACATTCGCACTATTTGAAAGCTATCCGTATCGTAGTACAGATTGCAGATTGGATACCTGCCATATTCATCGGGGCTGGTATACGGATTAATCGCTTTGCGAAAAGCTTTGTATTGCTGATCGTCCATCATATATTTCAACTCATTGCGCATAAAGGTGCTCATATTGTCAGCCATCAAGTTGCCCTCCTTGCAGTTATCCCAAAGTCATTTTTTAATCTGTTTTCCGGCAAAATCCAGTGCTTGCATCAAATCACAGGGGAGTGGTTCTTTTTGTACTTCTTTTCCCTTGCAAAAAATCCAACAACCCCGGCAGCGGCAAACAGGCCGCCTACAATATAAAACACCACCGTATATGGAGACGATGTGCCTGCGATATCGAATATGCCTTGCAGCAGACTGCCGATGGTCAGCGTGGCAACGCCGGAATTGTAGAGGGTGTAATGCACTCTGTAATTTGGCGTTGCGTCCGCCGCAGGCATCAGCAGCCAGAGCAGTGAGAAAACCAACGCACCCCCGACCAGCGGATAAAGGAACATCAGCGACATCCAGCGCGAATAAACGCCATGACCATACAGTGCGTAAACCGTGTCAATCAGAATGCATAAAGCGCTGACGCCAAGATAAACCAACAGGGTTTTCATCAGCTGCCGCCCGCGTTTGAGCCTATAAGCCAAAGTAGACAATGTCGCTCACGCTCCTCTCCCCATAGGATCTTCCATCTGTCGGGTTGTTGATTACCTGGCCGTTAAACCACATGGTGGAGGAACCTCCCCCATCCAGGTTATAGGCAACCATGCAGCCGTGTTCTGCGAAAAGCTGCGCCAGTTCCAACAGGGACAGTCCGGCGCTCTGGGCTGTGCGCCCATCGGATACAATCACGATATAATGGAGCGCCGAAACCTGTCCGATAGCTGTTCTCGGGTTGCTGCTCTTGGCTTTTCCCACTTCGCTGTTTCTGGATACCACAATCTCGCCGTTGTTGATCAGCGCAGGTCCGAAGGACAGCACCTGCCATGCGCCGGCGTCCAGCAGGCTTTGCGCGGTTGTATCACGCTCATTTACAATGGAGAAATTGGCGTCGCTGTCAATCACCAGATCATCATTGCCTCCCGAGGTATCCCTGTACAAAACGCCGTTCCGGATGACGTAGCCATCGTTTCTGAAACCGTAATAATCCCCGTTGATAGCAAAAATGGCATCGTTCCTTTCCGCCATTGCCGACGTCGCTTCCTTAATGTTTCGCCCGTAGGCGCCGTTTGCCAGCGCAGTTTTAAGATACGAAGCATCGGAAACCTGAATATCGGCAATGTATGCGGTCGTATCGGAGATATCAACCGTTTCCAGCGTAATCCGGATGTTTTCGTCCTCATAGGAAATGTTGGTCACGAATGCATTTGCAGCGGTTCCCGCCTCAGATGTATCGTCTGTCTCCACTGCGCCGGTATCCGCTTTCGCCGATGCGCTCGCACTCACGTACAGATTTCCGGCGGTGGAAACCAGTGCCCGCGGGATCACAAAGGTATCAAGCAGCACATACGTGCTGAACAAAACCAGAACAAGTGAATACATGATTGCCCATCCGAAGGGTTTCCTTAAAATCCCCATGCATTTCTCCTCTTTCAATCTTGGTACGGTCCTATCGTAACAGCATCACCGTAAATGTAGCTAAAGAGGCGGTGAACATTGCATGAATGTTCTGTGCATTTTTTGAAAACATGACTGCTGATTGTATATGTAAACAGCAAAAAACCCTCAAGCCTTATGGGCTCAAGGGTTCTTCGTTTGGACAATGCCGATATTGCTGATTCAATCGATGGCGGGTATACTCTGAAACGGAGAATCTTGCTAAAACAAGGCATCCACAAAGGATTTGCTGTCAAAGGGCTGCAAATCGTCTATTCCTTCCCCAACCCCCACATACCACACGGGCACATTCAACTCCCTGCGGATGGCAATGGCGATTCCGCCTTTGGCAGTCCCATCCAGCTTGGTGAGCACAATGCCGTTGATTTCGGCAAATTCCTTAAAGGTTCGGGCCTGGGAAAGGCCATTTTGGCCGGTGGTGGCATCCAGTACCAGCATGCAGCGCACATCGGCCTCGGGGTATTCCCGGTCGATCACCTTGCGCATTTTCTGCAATTCATCCATCAGGTTCTTTTTATTGTGCAGCCGTCCCGCCGTATCCACAATCAGAAGGTCGGCCTTGTGTGCCTTGGCCGACTGCACCGCATCAAACACCACCGCAGCCGGGTCAGCCCCTTCCCCGTGACGCACGATGGGCACCCTGGCCCGCTCTGCCCAAATGCTCAATTGGTCTGCCGCGGCTGCCCGGAAGGTATCCGCCGCGGCCAGCATCACCGTGCGGCCTATGGCCTGAAAGCGCAGCGCCAGCTTCCCGATGGTGGTGGTCTTGCCGACCCCGTTGACGCCGACCACGAACATGACCATAGGCCAGCGCAGCGGCGGACGGGGGATGTTCATCTCCTCGGCAATAATCTCCCGAAGGATTTCCCTCGCCCTGACGGCGCTTTTTATGTTCTCCTTTTTGACGCGCTGTTTCAATTTATCCAGGATGTCCGTCGTAGCGCCTGTGCCCACATCCGCCAGGATTAAAATGTCGGTCAGTTCCTCATAAAAATCGTCGTCCACAACGCCGGCATGCTCTACCAGATCATCCATTTTTCCTGCCAGGTTGGACCGGGTTTTGCTCAGCCCTTCCTTCAGCCGTGCAAAAAGGCCTTTCTTTTCCTCCATGGAACTCCCTCCTTCGGCTATGCCTGATAATCCGTCAGGTTCACAGATACCATTTTGGATACGCCCTGCTCTTCCATGGCCACGCCATACAAAGCATCGCAGCGCTCCATCGTCCCTTTGCGGTGGGTAACCACCACAAATTGCGTCTTCTTGCCGTATTCGGAAAGATAGTCGGCAAAATAGCCGATGTTTGCCTCATCCAGGGCCGCCTCAATCTCGTCCAGGATGCAAAAGGGTGTGGGCTTCAACTTCAGCATGGCAAAGAGGATGGCAATGGCCGTCAGCGCCCGCTCTCCGCCGGACAAAAGCGACAACAATTGCAGCTTTTTTCCCGGCGGCTGGGCAATGATTTCAATGCCGCAATTCAGCGCGTCGTTCGGGTCGGACAATTTCAGTTCCGCCATCCCGCCCCCAAAGAGGCGCACAAAGGTTTCCTGAAAATAGCCCTTGAGGAGGTCAAACTGCTGCACAAACTGCTGCTCCATTTGAACCAGCAGCTTTTCGATGAGGGTATGCAGGTCCTCCTCCGCTTTTTTCAGGTCCTGCTCCTGGGTGGTAAGCTCTTCAAAGCGTCCCTTGGCCGCGGCATACTCCTCGATGGCGTTGACATTCACCGTACCCATGGCGCGGATCTGCTCCCGCAGCTCCTGGGCCTGCTTTTCTCCAGCTGACAGGTCAAACTTTTCAGCCCGGAAGGTTTCTGCCCCGCCATAGGTCAATTCATACTCGTTCCAAATCCGCTCCTGCATGGCGGTAAGGTCCGCCTCCACCCGGGCGTAGTTCAGTTCTGCCCGGTGCAGCTTTTCCGTTTGCTCGGCGCTTTCCTGGTGCAGCGCCTCCATATCCTTTTGAACCGCACGCAATTGCGCTTGCTGCTCCGCCCGCTTCTTTTCCAGCTCGTCCACCAGCGTTTTGGCGCTTTCCACCAGTTGGGAAAGCTCCAATTCTGCCCGGCGGCAATCTTCCAGGGCCAATTCATCCTGCTTGAACGCACGCTCGGCCTGGCTTAATTGATCCCGAATGCTTTTTTGCGCCGCGCGGCTCTTATGCATTTCCTCCTGCAGGCGCGCCCTGTCCCTTTGCAGGCTTTCCAGCTCATGCTCCCGCTGGGAATGATTAAGGCGGCGGCTTGTAACCTCTTCGCGCAAGTTTTCCATCACCTGCCGGGCCGCATGCATCTCCCCTTGCAGGGTTTGAGCCTTTTGCTGCATGGCTTCCTGGTCCATGGATTCAGTGTCCGTCTGCCTGGAAATCTTCTGCAGGTCTTCTTCAATTTCCTGAATGCTCTCAGTCAGCTGCTGGTGGGCATCCCGGGTTTTTTCAAGGCGGCGACTGATATCCTGAAGCTCCGCCCGGGCGTTTGCAATGCGCTCCTCATCCCGGGCAACGGCAATTTCCTCCTGATGAACCCGCTGCATGGCCTCGCCCCGCAGGCGCTTTTTCTCCTGGCGTTCGTTTTCCAGCACTTCCAGCGCCTGGCGCTCTTTTGCAAGCTGCGCCTCCAATTGCGTAAGGGACTGGCGCATTTCGCCAATCTCCCGCTCCCGGCCCAGTAGGTTCGTTACCTTGGCCTTGACCGAGCCACCGGTAATGGAGCCGCCGCTGTGCATAACGTCTCCCTGCAGTGTCACCAGGCGGAAAGCCTGCCTCCCCGCGCGCATGATGGCGATACCCGCATCCAGGTTTTCCGCCACAATGGTGCGGCCCAGCAAGTTCTCCATAATCTCCCGGTATTGGGGCTCAAAGGAGATCAGTTCGCTGGCAACCCCCAGGCAGCCGGGCATTTGCAGCACTGCCCGCTCTTCTTTTGTCAGCACACGGCCCCGGATGGTGTTCATGGGCAGAAAGGTTGCCCGGCCCAATTGATTCTGGCGCAGATAGTCGATCATCCGCTTGGCGGTGGGCTCGTCCTGGGTGACGATGTTTTGCAGCGCACCACCCAGCACCATATCAATGGCTGTTTCCAGGTCCTTGGGCACCTGCATGAGCATGGCCACAACGCCCTTGACTCCGTTTTCCCCCCGGGCCTTGGCATAGGTGAGGGTCTTGCGCACCGACTGGGTATAGCCCTCATACTCCCGGGCCATTTCCTCCAACAGTTTCAGCCGGCCGGCCAAATCCTGCCGCCTGGCCGCGCCCTGCTGCATGGCCTCCTGGCGCTTTGCCATTTCCCCGCCCAGGGTTTGAACGGCAATGTCCAGGTCCGCCGCTTCCTTTTGCAGGCGGCAAAAGCCCGCCTTCGTCTCCTCGCTCAGGGCTATGGCGGATGATTGATTCTTTAATGCCTCTTGTTCCTTACCGGCAAGCTCTTCCTCACTCTTTAAAAGCTCTGTCAGCCGGTCCTGCATTTGCGCCTTGATCGCCTGCTGCCGGGATTGGGCCGTGCGCACGCTGCTCAAGCGGTTCATTGCTTCCAGGATGGCCGCCTTATGGCTTTCAAAGGCTTCCTCCCGCTTTTCGGCCTCCAGCTGAGCTTCCTGAAGGCGGGTTTGATCCGCTTCCAGTGCCTTCAAGGAGGCTTGAACAGCCTCCTCCTTCTCCCGCAGGCTGCCTTCCCAGTCGGTCTGGGCGGATTCCTGGGTAAGAAGCTTCCGTTCCAGCTCCTCCGCTTCCTGCCGAAGCCGGGCTTCGTTTTCCTGCCCATTTTCCAGGCGCTGCGCGTATTTTTCCAATTCGGCCTTTTTTTCATGCCACTGGTCGTTTTTTGTCATCCAGTCCGACCTAGCCAGGCTGATTTCTTCCTCCAGCTGGGCCAAAGCATTTTCGATGGTTTCCCGCTCCAGGGTTTTTTGCGTCAATTGCTCCGCGTTTTGCGCAAGCACTTCCCGAAAGCCTTCCAGCGACTGGCTGAGGGAAGTCATGCGCTCCTTTGTTTTGTCATGGCGGATTAAAAATATGTTCAGGGCGAGGCCCTTCAATTGCTCCGACAAAAGCAAATACGCCCTTGCCGTTTCCGCCTGGCGGCTCAAGGGCTCGATATGGCGCTGTAATTCGTCCAGGATGTCCTCCACCCGGGTCAGGTTTTCCCGGGTGTGCTCCAGGCGGCGTTCCGCTTCCTCCTTGCGGGCTTTGAACTTTACGATGCCCGCCGCTTCTTCAAACACCTGGCGGCGGTCTTCCCCCTTCTGGGAAAGAATTTCATCGATACGCCCCTGGCCGATGATGGAATACCCTTCCCGGCCAATCCCCGTATCCCGAAAAAGGTCAACGATATCCTTCAGGCGGCATGCGCCCTTGTTGAGGTAATACTCGCTTTCCCCATTTCGGTACACCCTGCGGGTGACCATGAGCTCCGCAAAATCCATGGGCAGCGCCCGGTCGTCGTTATCAAACACCAGGGATACTTCGCAATAGGCCATGGACTTGCGCTTTTGGGTTCCGCCGAAGATGACGTCCTCCATCCGGGCGCCCCGCAGCATTTTGGCGCTCTGCTCGCCCAGCACCCAGCGCACAGCATCGCCGATATTGCTCTTGCCGCTGCCATTGGGGCCCACAATTCCCGTTATGCCCTGGTTGAACACGATTTCCGTGCGCTGGGCAAAGGATTTGAACCCATATATCTCCAGCTTCTTCAGCCGCATGAAATTCCTCCCAGCGTTTGTGCCTATTTCTGAAAAGCGCCGAGCGCTTTCTCCGCCGCCGCCTGTTCCGCCTGCCGCTTGGTTTTTCCCTTGCCCTGGCAGGGGGATAGCCCCGCAATCACCACCTGGGCGGTAAACGTGCGGGCATGGGGCGGGCCTTCCGTATCGATGATTTCATAAACGGGAGCGGGCTGGCCCTTGGCTTGCACCAGCTCCTGCAATGTGCTTTTATGATCCTGAACGGTAACCTTGAAGCTTTCTTCCGGCGGCCACAGCCGCTTGATGAGGTTCAGGGATTCCTGAATGCCCCCATCCAGGCACACGGCAGCCAGTACGGCCTCCATGGCATCGGCCAGGATGGACGGGTTCTCCCTGCCGCCGTCCTGCTCCTGGGATTTGTTGAGCAGCAGGTGCCGGTCCAAATGCACCATCTGTGCCACCTTGGCGAGTGCCGCTTCACACACCAGCTGTGCCCGCCGGTGGGTCAAGCCGCCCTCGTTTTGATCCGGGTGCTTGTCGTACAAAATGCGGGACATGCAGTATTGCAGCACTGCGTCCCCCAGAAACTCCAGGCGCTGGTTATCCTCCTTGCCGCCCACGGAAGGATGGGTCAGCGCACGCATGAGCAGCGCCTCGTTTTGAAAGGTGTAGCCCAGGTCTTTCATTAACTGTTCCATACGGTTTCCCTTTCCGGGCACGGTTGTGTGCCAGTTCATGAAAAAGCGCTGCCATCCAAGGGCGGCAGCGCGCAGGATGGGCGGCATAGCCGCCCACATGCTTGTCAGGCCTGATGAGCCTCGATGTATTCCACCACATCACCCACAGTTTTCATCTTCACGATGACGTCGTCCTCCACCATGATGCCGAATTTGTCTTCCAAATCCATAATCATCACCATAATGTTGGCGCTGTCGGCTTTCAGGTCCTCTACCAGCCGGGATTCCCTGGTCACCTTTTCCAGATCCACCCGAAGCTGCTTTGCAATCATGGGTGCTACCGTTTCATAAACCATAAGGGTTTTCCTCCTTTATTGTTGCTGATATATCCGCTTGCAGGAGTTTATGATTGCTGTATACGTTTATGCCTGCAAGGAGATTTCTTCCATTTTTTGGGTGATGACTTCCGCCACATGGCCCTGCGCCATGCGGGAGGCCTGGCGGATGGCACAGGCAATGGCATGCCCGTTGCTGGAGCCGTGTGCCTTCACAACAGCCCCGTTCACGCCCAGCAGCGGCGCGCCGCCCACTTCTGTATAATCCATCACTTTGGCAACCCGCCGGAAAGCAGGCTTGGCGATGACACCGCCCAGCTTGCCCCTTTTATCCTTCATCAGTTCCTTTTTGATGATGTGCATCAGGGTGGAGGCCACGCCCTCCATAAATTTCAAAATCAGGTTTCCGGCAAAGCCGTCGCATGCCAAAACATCGGCCATGTCGCCGGTAATGTCCCTGGCTTCCACATTGCCTATAAAGTTAAAGGGGCTTTTCTCCATCAGCGGGTAGGCCGCCTTTACCAGCGCGTTTCCCTTTTCGGCCTCTGCGCCGATATTTACAAGACCCACCCGGGGATTTTCAATACCCATGACCTTTTCCATGTAAGCGGAGCCCATCAGGCCGAATTGGGCAAGCCATTCCGGCTGACAGTCCACATTGGCGCCGCAGTCAATCAAAAGAAAGTGCCCTTTGCCGTTGGGAATAAGCGGTGCCAGCGCCGGCCGCTCCACGCCCGGAATGCGGCCCAAGCGGAACATGCCGCCGGCAAGAACCGCGCCCGTGGACCCGGCGGATACAAAACCGTCGGCCTTTTTATCCCGAAGGGCCAGCATGCCCTGAACAATACCCGAATCCTTCTTCTGCCGGATTGCAATCACCGGGGCGTCGTGGTTGGTAATAACCTCCGGCGTGTGCTGCACCGTATACCTTTGGGACACGTCCTGTGCCTCGTTCAAAAAGGGTGCAATGGCGTCCTGATCCCCCGCCAGGGTGATGGTGAGCTGCGGGTCCTGCCGCAATGCCTCCAGGGCCCCTTCCACCGTTGCCCGGGGGGCGTTGTCACCGCCCATAGCATCCAGAAAAATATGCATGCCGTAAAACCCTGCTTTCCTTTTTTCCATGCCCGGAATAGGTTGATTGTACCACAATAACCGGGGATATTGCAAGATTTACAAAGTCCGGCTGTCCCAAAGGGTTGAAAAGGAAAAGCGTCCTCTCTCTTTTTATAAACCTGTTTCATTACTGCCCTTTTCGTTTATAATGTACGTAGAAACAATCAAGCACTCCGGCAGCGCCGGAATTTACGATAAAGGCAGGTAAATGATATGGCAGCATTGATGGATGCATTGAAAAAGCGCCGGTCCATATACGGCTTCAGCGGTGAAGAACCGGTCCCCCAGGAAAAGATTGTGGAAATCGTAGAATACGCCCTGACCCTAACCCCCTCTTCCTTTAATTCCCAAAGCACAAGGGCAGTGGTGCTCTTTGGCGAACACCACAAAAAGCTGTGGGATATCGTGCTTAACGCCCTTCGCAAGGTGACCAACGACCAGCAGTTTGCAAGCTCCGAAAAAAAGGTGCGGGGGGATTTCCAATCCGGGTACGGCACCGTACTCTTTTTCGAGGATCAGGACGTTATCCAGGGCCTGATGTCCCAGTTCTCCCTGTATGCCGACCGGTTCCCGGTCTGGTCGGAGCATACCGCCGGCATGCATCAACTCGTGGTATGGACGGCTTTGGCCGAAGCGGGCCTTGGCGCCTCGCTCCAGCATTATCATCCACTCATTGATGAGGCGGTCAAAAAGGAATGGAATCTGCCGGATTCCTGGAAGCTGACGGCCCAGATGCCCTTTGGGAAGGCCGCGGCCGCCCCGGGGGAAAAGGAACATATGCCCATGGAAAAGAGGCTGCAGGT
>JAEVYX010000147.1 GCA_023392515.1 Bacillota bacterium
CAGCATGACGACGACCAGAAGCAATGAAACCTTCTTCATTGTTTGTCTCCTTTCAAAATATGGTCCTTGCGATGGATCGGTGTTCTTTCTGAAGGGCAAATCGCATCGACCACCCCCCAGATTCAAGATAGGTAAGATTTAGCACGATCAGCCAACCGCTAGCAAGGTGGCTGCAGAGCTCATATTTCACCGGAACGGTTATGCGTTCATTCGTTCCTGGGTCTCCTTATCAAACACATGGAACTTAGCAGGGTCAGCCTTCAGCACCAGCTTCTCGCCGAAGTTTCCGCTGCCGCCGGCAATCTTGACAATCATCATACGGCTGCCAATGTTCAGGTAGACAAGATACGCATCGCCCAAAGGTTCAACGCTGTCCACCGCTCCTTTGATTGCTTCCGTCTCGCCCTCATCAGCCAGCATGAAGTCAGAAGGGCGGATACCGAGGATCACTTGCTGGTTCAGCTTGGTTTCCAACGCGGTGACCATATCATCCGGAACGGGCAGGCTGAAATCACCAACATCAAAATACATTGCGCCGTGAGACGTCTGACGGACTATGCAGTCGAAGGTGTTAATCTGGGGCGTGCCTAAGAATCCGGCAACAAACAGGTTTTGGGGATGATCATACATCTGGTTGGGCGTGCCTTCTTGCATGATCTCACCGTCCTTCATCAGCACGATGTGATCTGCCATGGTCATGGCTTCGGTCTGGTCATGGGTGACATAGACGGTGGTGACGCCCATCTGGGTTTGAATTTTTTTCAGCTCATAACGTACCTGATCGCGCAGCTTGGCATCAAGGTTGCCCAGGGGTTCGTCCAGTAGAAACACCGAGGGATCGCGGACCAATGCACGGCCCAGCGCAACACGCTGGCGCTGGCCGCCGGAAAGCTCCGCAGGCTTGCGGTCCAGAAGAGGCTCGATTCCCAGCATCTTGGCCATCTTGTCTACCTGCCGGTCGATTTCTTCCTTGGGCGCTTTTCTGGTTTCCAGTGCGAAGGACATGTTCTTGCGCACAGTCATATTGGGATACAAGGCATATTCTTGAAACACCATGGCGATGTTGCGCTCCTGAGGCGGAACAAACTCCCGCTTTTCAGCGGATGTCACCACCGTGTCACCGATATTCACTTCGCCAGAATCGGGATGGATCAAGCCGGCGATGCAATGCATGGCAGTGGACTTACCGCAGCCGGAGGGGCCAAGGAACACACAGAATTCGCCATCCTTGATTTCCAGGTTCAGCCCTTTGAGGGCATATGTCTTGCGCTTATTATAAGAAACGCGCATATCCTTGATTGAGATGGAAGCCATGAGGCCACCTTCCTTTCATTCTTGCTGCCTCACTTGCCGAAGACAGGTATATCAATGCCGTAGCCGAAATCATACAGCGGATTGACAATATCCTTAGCGTAGTCTTCCTTCTGCAGGAGCACCTGGTTCATATCGGCGGGAATCTGAAAGGGCGTCTTGCCGGTAATGGGTGCCGTGCCATAGAGTGCGTTGGCAATAGCCTGGGCACCGGCTGTTGCACCGGGGCGGTAAGCCAGCATCACGCAGTCGCTGTATTCAACAATCTCGGTCATAACATAAGCACGGTTCATGATGACAACGGTTACTACCGGTACTCCGGACGCCTTCAGCGCCTTAATCAAATCAACCTGAGCATCGGGAAAGATTAATGTCGCCGTGCCCCAGCTGGGCTCATGGGTGCCGCTCTGCTCACCGACAACGATCACAGCCGTGGTCCCCTCGGGATAGGAGGCGGCGATCTGCGATACATCATCACCAATGTAGTTGATATTTTCCTTGCCCGCTTTTTCAGTCAGCGCGGCAAGAATGCTGGTTCCGGTGTATTCAGGAATCTTCCAGCCGCTGGAGAGCGCCGCCACATCTTCTGCCAGAGATCCGGCGACGATCAACCTTTGTCCTTCCAGGGGCTTGGCATTCTCATACTTCACCATGGTCATGGCCTTGGAAGCAGCGTTCAGCACGCTGTTGTAGTGCTTTTCGCTGCCGACAACAGTCGTGACAGCTTCCTCGTCCACATAAGGGTTTTCGAAGATGCCAAGTTCAAACTTGGCGATCAGAATGCGGCGGACGCGATCGTTCAAAACGTCCTCAGACAGATTTTCTGCCAGCTTCTTGATCTCCCGCTGTCCTGCGCCGCCCAGTACATCCGCACCCGCTTGCGCTGCCACCACATGGTTCAGGCCCCAGTCGGTCTGGATGATACCGGTATAGCCCATTTTCTCACGAAGCAGTTCCGTCATGACTGTGCTGGATTCATGGGCGTAGTTATCTGCCGCATCACCGCCCAGGTAGGGCACCTGACTGTAACCATAAGGCATGATGGCAGCAGCGCCGGCCTTGATGGCAGCCTCGAAAATGCCTAAATGCATTTTGAAGCTTTCGTCATCAAACACCAGCGGCGTTCCGTCCACACCTGCGGTCTGTGCACCGGAGCCTGGGAAATGCTTGACACACGCCATAACTGATTCGCTTGTAAGGCTGTTGCCGGCTTGCAGCCCTTCGACGGCGGCAACCACCATCTTTGTGGCGATTTCCGCATCCTCGCCGAAACACTCCTGCGCACGGCCCCAGCGGGGGTCGGTAGCGATGTCCGCCACAGGAGACAGACTCATGCGAATCCCCAACGCCTTCATTTCCTCCCGCTGAATTTCTGCCAATTCGCGGACAATTTCCTCGTCGCCGGTGGCTGCCAACGTAATTTGGTCCGGCAGAATCGTCGTACCGTCAGCCCAGCTGGCACCGATCACAGAGTCCATGCTCATTACCAGCGGGATACCCAAACGGGATTCCTCGCTGAGAGACTGAAGCTCATTGGTGAGCTTCGCAGCCTGTTCAGGGCCTTCAGCCAGATAGGTGTACGCCAGCGCAAAGCCCACATTTAAGTCTTTGAACCAGCTTTCCTTTAGCGTAACGAGGGTGAGGTGCACCATCTGGGCAGCCTTTTCTTCAGTCGTCATTTGAGAAATCAGGTCGTCAGCCCGCTCTTTAGGCGGCAAACGCCAGTCTTCATAGGCGTCCAGTGCGCCGTTTTTGTTTAAATCCTTAAAATCCAGGCCATCCGAGGCAAGAAGCTCAACCGAAGCGGCTTTAAGCTTTGGCGCTTCGGTGGTCTCGGCTTTCGCAAAGCTACATGCGGGCAGCGCCATCACCAAGGTCAGAGCGGCGGCCAGCCAACGGTTTCGTCTTTTCATAAAAGCAACCTCCCTAAATATTCCGTATGGATCATTAGGATGCCGTTACCGATCCTGCCATGTATCCGCGGATTAGATACTTGCCCAGTATGATGTACAAGACCAATACCGGCAGCGCGAGCCAGATGGAACCGGCCATCTGCACATTTCGCTCGGCGGCAAGGGTGCCTGCCATGTTGTTCAGGGCGATGGTTGCCGGCATTGCTTCCGAAGCGCCGAATATCAGGGCGAAAAGCATCTCGTTCCAAATGGATGTACATTGAAACACCAGCACGGTCATGGTGGCAATTTTCGTACTGGGAACGACAATCTTGCGGTAGATCTGCCAGGGACCATTGCCATCAATCATCGCCTGACGGATGATATAATCCGGTACATCGGCATAGAAGCCGCTGAACATGACCGTACACATAGGCATACCGAACACCGTATGCAGAAGGATCAGGCCGGTTTTGGTGTCATACAAGTTCAGCGTGTTGACGGTTCTGAACAGCGGAATCAGGATCGCCTGAAACGGCAGATAAATTGCAATCGTCAGCATGATGTAGAATAAGCCCCGGAACTTGAATCGAAATTTTGTCAATGCATAAGCGCAGACCGAGCCCAGGAAAACAGAGCCCAGTGCACCGCCAACGGTAATAATCAGACTGTTGAACAGCGGTCCTTTCAGTTCATCCAATGCCTTAAGATAGGCTTCAAAGGTTACAGTCTCCGGCATAGCCAGGGAGCTTGTGGTATTCACATCCTGCATGGTCTTAAGCGATGTAGTCAGCGCACCCCAGAAGGGAAGCAGGCAAAACAGTGCGTAAATCACCAGCAGCGCGTAGTACACGACCGTCAACGCCTTCTGTTTTGCATGCATTTTGGGCATGACACTTTTCTGTCGGGTTATCAGGGAAGCCTCCATCTCCAATCACTTCCTTTTCTTACTTCTGTAGGTAAAAGGCAGGATCAGCACCAGCACCAGGGCCAACAGGAAACTGCCAATCGCCGCACCATAGGAGAAGTTCGACTTCATGAATGTCTCTTCATACATCAGGATCGGCAGTGTGTGGGAAGCATAGCCTGGCCCGCCGCCGGTTAATTGCCAGATGAAGTCAAAGGAGCGCAGGGCGAACATCGCAATGATGGTAATAGAGCTGACCAGTGCGCCCTTGAGTTGTGGAAGGATCAGCTTCAAATAAATGCGGACATTATATGCCCCGTCCAGCTTGGCGGCATTGATCTGGTTCTGGGGCACAGACTTGATACCGCCCAGGAAGATAATTGCCACATAGCCGGAGAATTGCCATACCAATGCCAGAATGATGGAAGCCATTACGGTTTCCTGCTGCGTACACCATCCGCTCATAAGGGAATCCAATCCCATCATCTTGAACAGGGAGTTCAGGATGCCGTTGGACGGCTCGTACATCCATGCCCAAACCGTTCCGGTCACCACATAGGACAGGGCAAAGGGCAGCAAAAACAGATTCCGAAAGATGGATGTGCCTCTGAGGCCCTTGTCCATGATGATGGCCAGCCCAAGGCCCAGCACCACACAAATCGGGATGATCAGAAAAAGATAAAGCGTGTTTTTCAATGAAATCCAGAAGTTTTCATTCTGAAACATCTTGATATACTGGCCAAACCCGGTAAACGCATAGTTGGGCTCCATGCCCTTCCAACTGCCGAAGGATACCCACAGATTCCAGCCGATGCCTACATAGACGAAGTAGACAAGCAGCGCAAACGGGATGATCATCGGCCACATGGGATGCCGCTTCATGTATAAGCGTATCGCTTTCAAAGACTCTCTCTCCTTCGGGGAAACTGATGTGTGGGGGAAGCCGGCACCAGCAGGATCCAGCTTCCCACCCACAGATCAATTTTTACTGAGCGCTTGCTGTCGTATCATAGCTTAAGCCAAAGCCATAATCATACAACGGGTCTTCAATGTCAAAGGCCAAATCGCTGCTTTGTGCTTTTACCTGCTCCATGTTTCGGGGCATTTGGAAAGGCAGCTTGCCCTGAGGATTGTTCTCGCCGAAGAGGGTTTGCGCAATTGCGATACCGCCCTGGGAGCCGGGATAGTAGGCACAGAGAATGGCGCTGGTGTTCTCGTCACACCAGGACATGATGTAGGGGCGGCCCATCACAGCGACTACGACGATAGGGGTTCCTGTGGCTTTAATTGCCTCCAGCATCTCTTGCTGGGAGCTGGTCAGTTCCAGGGTATCGGGGCCCCAGGGGCCAGTGTGCATGTAACTGGGCTCACCGACGGCAACGATGGCAACGTCGCTTTCTTTGGCAAGCTCAACAATGCGGTTAATATCCTCCGCCTCATAAACGATGGTGGCCTTGTCACCAACCTGATCGGTAATGGCTTCCACCATGGTCTTGCCGGGCTGGGCACTGGTCCAGCCGCCTGTCAGGCTGTCCATGTCGCCGGCGCGCAATCCGGCTACGAGGATTTGACCTTCCGCCTTTAGGGGCAGGATACCGTCATTTTTCACCAGCGTCATGCTTTCCTGGGCAGCACGTAGGCTCAATGCTTGATTCTTTTCATTCCCTACATAGGAAACGGCATAATCCACATCAACATAGGGGTTTTCAAACACGCCCAATTCAAACTTGGCCTTCAGAATTCGCATGCAGCTTTCATCTATACCCTCCACAGGGATGCTGCCCTTATCAATCAAATCAACAATGGTATCGATCAGGCGGATGGATTCGCCGCCAATGCCGTCCACCTTGGCGTCTGCCACACCGATAATAACAGCCTCTTCCTCGCTGATTTCATTGCCGAACAAGGAAGCGCTCTGCTGAATGGCCCAAATCATGCCCCAGTCGGTTTGAATGATTCCGTCAAAGCCTATTTCGCTGCGGAGCAGGTCCTGCAGCGTCGCCTTGCTGCCCAGGGCCGCGGTGGTATCCAAAACCATTGGAATGCTGTAATAGGGCATCACGCTGGCCACATTGGCCTTAATGGCTGCGTAGTAGGGCTTCAGATGTGTCTGCAAGGACTCCTCACTGGAAATGATGGGGGCCATGTCCACGCCCTCCATCTGAGGGCCAGCGCCGGGGAAGTGCTTGATGCAGGCAAGAATGGAATCGTTGTTGAGCCCGTCCAGCCCGGCCTGGAAGCCTTCAATCTGTGCGACAATCATCTCGGTGACCAAATCCCCGTCCTCACCAAAGGTTTCCATCACCCGGCCCCAGCGGGGTTCAGTGGCGATATCCGCCTCGGGCGAGAGGGTCATCCGGGTTCCGATGGCGATATGTTCCTGACGGGCGATATCCGCCAGTTCCTTTACGAGTTCGGTGTCGCGGGTCGCAGCCAGGCCCAGATTATGGGGTGTCACAGTAGCGCCATACACATAGCTGCACCCGTGAACAGAATCCATGCTGACGACAACCGGAATGCCCAGGCGGGAGGATTCACACCATTCCTGGATTTGGTTCATGGTTTCCGCTGCGTTCTTTACATCAGGGAGTTCTCGAACCAGCAGGAAGCCCACATCCTCATCCTGTGACCACTTTTTCAGGTAGCTCGGGATTTTGCCATCCGCCTTGGGTACAAAGGTGGGGTGCTGCATCTGGGAAACTTTTTCCCGAACTGTCATTTGGGAAAGCAAATCCGCCGCACGCTCCTGGGCACCCAGGCGCCAGTCTTCATAAATATCCAGCGTACCATTGCTATTAAGGTCTTTAAATTCCAAGCCGTCCACGGTGATGATGTTCTTTATTCTGGCGGCAACAGGAATTGTTTTGGCTTCCTCCGCCATGGCTGGGGAAATAATGCCCAGCATCAGGGTCAGCGCCGCACCCATGCTCAAGGCGGTGCGGCCAAACTGTTTTATATGCTTACTTAACAATGTCCCAAACTCCTTCCACTCCGGCTTCGTTCAGTGCTTCGGTAATCATCTTGGCAAAACGGGCTGTATCGGGATCGGTGCTGGTGGCAAAGTCTGTCATGCGGCTGTGCAAATCTGTAGACGCAGTCCAGGGCAATGCCGTACCGTGGGTGAAGCTGGGATAAACAATGGTATTGGGGTCGGTCAATTCATCTTTAAACTTCTTGGTTAATTCATCGTAGATGTCGTCAGGCGTATCCTTGAAGGGCGAAACAGATTCCTTGGCCTTGCTGAAGTCGATTTGCACCTGCGGATCGGTGATGGCGTATACCCAGCGCAAACCGCTTTCCACGCTTTCTGAATCGTTGGGTACCACAAAAGCGTCGATGCATAGGCCGAAGTAGCCATCTGTGCCGGGGACGGAGAACACTCCGTAATCCTTGCCATAGACCCAGCCCTGTTTCGTCATAAAGGGCTGCATCCATGTACCCATCATCATCATGGTGTAGTCACCGGCTACAACGCGGCCGGCCGCCTCATCCCACAAGCGGGCGGAATGGTCCGGCGCAACATACTGCATCAGGTGTTTAAACTGCTCAAGAACCGTTTGCACCTGCTCCTGGGTGGCCTTGCCGTTAATGAAGTCCTCATAAATTTGCGGGTCTGTGCCCATCATGATGGATTCAAACACCTGTGTAGCCGTCCAGCCCTTGCGATCACCCAGGTCAAAGGGATACTTGCCATCAGGCATCTTGGACTGCAGTTCATCACAAATCGCCCAAAGCTGATCCCACGTAACTTCGCCTTCAGGCTCGGCCACGCCATATTCCTCAAACATGTGCTTGTTGTAAAAGATGGTGTTGGTTTTATGAATACCGATAGGAACGATGTAGTATTTGCCATCCACCTGACACAAGTCAACGACGCTATCCAGCATCCGGTCTTTCAAGCCTGCGTAGGACCATAAATCACTTAAGTCAAACAGCATGTCAGGCTCGAGATACGGATCAATTTCCAGCCCGGGATGCGCCTGAAAGGTTTCGGGGGATTTGCCGGACAGGGCCAGCACTTTGACTTTCATAACCATGGCACCGCCAGCACCGCCAGGGATGGCGTTGGATACCGGCTCGGTGGAAGGATACATGCGCTTGAAGCTGCTGATGATCGTCTCGATGGCTTCCTTTTCGCCGCCGGCAGTCCACCAGTGGTATACGTTGAACTTGCCCGCCGCCGCAGTATCGGACAGTACCGCCGCAGTATCCAGGGATTCGATTTTCTGATTCTTGGCGGCCAGGGCGCCAAGAGGAGAAAGCGCCAGCATCACAGCCAGAATAAGCGGGATAAATTTCTTCACGTTGATCGCTCCTTACTCAGCAAAGGTTACAGTGCCCCACAGGCTGGGATTAGTATCGATATCAGCACTGGCGCTCCAGCCGATACGAGCAGTGGCCACGCCGGGGCACGGGAAATCCAGGTCAAACATGGATAGCTCCAAGCCCACGGTCATACCGGCCTGGGGAACAAGTGCAGGCAGCTGATCGTTGGAGAAATTGCTTAGCGGGATCTTGCTCTCAAAGATATAGCCGCCTTCGATTTCACCGATGGCGCATTCGTAGCCGTCCAGCACCTGCTCGTCACCATCTGAACCTTTGCTCTCATACCCCTTGTTATCGGCAATCATTTCCCGGTCGATGCCGGTATTAAAGTAGTAATCATCAATAACCATTGTGAGCCTGAAATCATTGGCAGTATAGCTTGAACGATCCGCATCAGCGGCTGGATCAGTGCTTAAAAATAAAACCAGGGAATCGGCCAGATCGGGCGGAAAGCCCTCACGGTACATAAAAGGTGTATCATCCATTATCTTAGCGGCAAGGTAAAGGTTCTCTTCATCCCACATCAGGTATGCTTGGGCACTGTTGTCTTCAGGACCTGTCCACTGCCCCTGGTCGCGAATAACCTGATTTTCTTCGTTGATCGTTGCAGGTGATGAAGTATTCCATTCTCCAAGATCGCCATCAATTGTGATTTCGGAAGCTGTCTTGTAAGCTGTCATCGTCTTGTCGCTGTATGCGAGTGCGCTGGCGCTAAGTCCCAATCCTACCATCAGCGAAATGGCAAACGAAAGAGATCGTTTCATCCATCTGTATTGAGTCCCGTGTTTCATAACTGTATCCTCCTCTTGCGTCGTCGCCCCGACACCGGGACCACTTTGTAATTGAATTCTATATGGAAGCATCAAGAACATCAATGGAATATCAAACACACTATGTTGGAAATTTGTGCCCTCACGGCAAACGTGTGGAGTATTCAGCACTTTGACTTGCAAAATCAGGCACTTTGGCCTATTCCCATATCCTTGTGTGATATAATGGCTCTTATGATGCGTACAATAACAGATGGATTTATAGACAATAGTCATATAAATATAGAAGGGATTCATTCCCATGAAGATGAGTCAAAAATTGATCTTGTTGTTCTCCCTAATGGCTCTCATGACAACAGGAGTCAATACATTTTATTTCTTAAACCTGGAAATGGAAGCATTGCAAAGCAATACCGCCGATAACCTGACGGCCGTCGGCGAAAAGATGATCGACGAAATCGAGCAATATGTACAAATGATGGATTATGCGATGGAAAGCATGACTTCCAACGCCCAATTCATGGAATCAATGCATCTGCTTGACCAGTTGGGCAGCGATGCCGATATCGTGACAGCGCAGACAATGGTGACCCAGGTTCTTTATCATAGCCCAATCAACAGAAGGTTCTACCGCGTCTGCCTATTTAACAGGAATGGTCTGTTCGTATCAAGCCAATTCGAAAATACAGGCATGGTTGTGAGCCTTTCCGACGAAGCCAGGGAGGTAGTTGCAAACTTGCCTTGGTTAGCTGCCGTCGAAAAAGATGTTTACCATTCCCACCTGATTGCGCCTCATCATGATCCATGGAATACCGCCAAGGACACCGAAGTGTTCTCCTCCATCCGCGCAGCCGTCTGGCGGGGCAAGATCATCGGCTTACTTGAGGTGACCGCTCATGCCAGCGATCTGGAAAGGATCTTCAGTATTTCATCCATGGACGGACTTACGGTGCAAGCGATCTTTGATGATGGCAACATCCTGTATAAAGCGCAGGATGATCTGGCGGACTATTCCAGTATCCGCTGTGAAGGCATGGTTTCCTGCCAGACACCCTCAGGTGACAAAGCGCTGGTGGTTACACTGCACAATAAGCCTTTGGGGCTTAAGGTTTATATTGCACAGAGTGCCGCAGCTCACAATCAGCTGGTGCATGCGCTTATCTTGCGGTATGTATCTATTGCTGGAATCATACTGGCTGGAGCCGTTCTCATCATTACCTTGTTTTCCTTCCGGCTCACCAATTCCATCCGCAGGCTGACGAAAAAGGTCCGCACTGTTTCCATCAGCGATATGCTCCACCTGGATATGCCTGTAGCCGCATCAACCGTCACTTCCCGCGGGGATGTTGAAATCCGCGAGCTGGAATACGTATTTAATGACATGGCAGCACGCCTGAAGGTGTCAATGAACAACGAAATTGCCATGCGTCAAGCCAATCTCCATGCGCAGCTGGACGCTTTGCAGGCGCAGATCAACCCACATTTCATTTATAACACGCTGAATATCATCAGTGCCAAGGGGATGGAGTGCGGCAACGAGGAAATCATTGATATCTGTAACCAGTTTGCCCAGATGCTCCGCTACTCCACCAACCTGCATAATGCCACTGCCACCCTTGGTGATGAATTGAACCACGTACGTAACTACCTCCATCTGGCCAAAGCACGGTATGAGGATCGACTAAGCTATACGATTGATGTTCCGCAAGATGCAGAACAATTGTTGATTCCCAAGCTGATTCTCCAGCCGTTGGTGGAAAACACCATCAAGCATGGCTACAACGACTTGAATCCGGTCATTCACATCCATATGCAGGGTGAATACGTCCCGAGCGGTTTACGTCTGATAATCCGCGACAACGGCCAGGGCTTCTCCGCCCAGGCCCTTGATAAGCTCAATGCAGCTTTTGAGCAGATCACCAACGGCATAACCTATGACCAGAAAGATGCAGCAGGCCACATCGGCCTGGCAAACACCTATATGCGCGTGACGTATTACAGCGGCGGGCGAATTCTGATGAAGCTGTACAACAATGCAGGAGCGGTGATTGAACTGATCTTACCCACTGGGAAGGAGGGGGAAAAATGACTTACAGTGTGCTTCTCGTGGATGACGAAATGCCCGCCCTGCGTTTCATGCAGGCTATCATTGACAAGTACCTGCCCGAATTCACCGTAGTAGAAAAGGTGACGACGGGTGCCCATGCACTGGATTATCTGCACCAACGCCTCGTTGATCTATTGATTACCGATATCAGCATGCCTGGTATGGATGGCATTACCCTAGCGAAACAGGCCAGGGCACTGCTACCTGATATACATATTGTCATCGTCAGCGGCTATGCAGAATTCGACTATGCGCGGGGTGCTCTTAACGTGGCTGCAGATGACTACCTGCTCAAGCCGCTAAGCGTACCGAACGCGACCAAAACCCTTCACGAGGTGGCAGAAAAGCTGGCAGTGGAATATGATGCCAGGCGAAATGAGATCATCTGTGACCTGGCCATTTCCAAATCTTCCGCCGTGCCCGGCAAACTGCTATCCCAGCCCCACTGCTTTGCACTGATCCGCTGGGGAAATCTGCGTTCCGCCCAGCCGTCCCGCCTGTTTACCACCTGTGTTGTTCCTTCTTCCAATTATCCTTTTACCGTTCTGCAAGGCGTTGATGAAGATGAGCAGATTGTTGTATCCAATCAATCCTTCGATGAATTTTATGCTGATTTCATCGCATTTGCTTCGCGCATGAATCCCACGCCCTATACCGCAGTGCTCAACCATATTCCAATGCCGCTGACTTCTCTTCGAAGCTTTATTGAGAAGGCAGCGATCTGCATCAATAAGCGCCTTATCATTGGCAAACGGCAGCTTCTCTACATCGAAGACGGTGATTCCGTCTTGCTTCCCTTGAAAAACCCGGGCATGGTTTTGCATAAAATAGAGCATTTCACAGCAATCGGAAACATGAAGATGGTCAAGGAGGCCTTTGTCAACCTGGCTGCCGAGTGGGAGAAGCAGCAGCATACCCAGCAGCAGATCTCAGGCGTGGTTTATCCGCTGGTACAGCAGGTCATTCTCGCCACACCTGCCCCAAATAAAAAACAGGATCAAATCTTGCGTGAGACGGCCGAGCTGCTCCAGTATTCCTCCACCTATGGCAGCCTGATGGCAGGCCTGTACGATATGCTCTATGATGATAATGATTTTCACGATAAGAATCTTTCTCCAAAGGAACTTTGCGAATATATCATGACCTACATCCGCCAGAACTTTGCAAAGCCGCTGAGTGTTCAGAGTGTCTGCAACGAAATTGGCGTTTCTCAAACCTATATGAGCCGCCTGCTGCGCAACTACGGCAGCACCTCCTTCAGCGTCTTCCTGACCCAATGCCGCATAGATGCCGCCATGTCGCTGATCCGACAGCATCCAGACATTCTTCTTCGGGACGTCGCCGCCTGTGTGGGGTATGACGATCCATCTTACTTTAGCAAGGTGTTCCATCAGGCAACCAACAAGACACCGACCCAGTTTGCGGCGGAAGCAGAACAGAATCTCACTTGACAATACCATACAGGGCGTAAAAATGCGAATATTTTTTGAAAATATAGTTGAAGCATTCGGATTTATCTGCTATGATACATCCGTGGCATCACTCGGCGCAAATTGATCCAGGACTCATGGATGCTGGAAAAAGCAGGAAATATTTAACACCATTGAGCGCCCTGCTATGACTGCCACCTTGTCAAAAACCCGAACATTCGCACGAGCGAGCAAGGGAAGAGAAGGGACGGATTTCAAATGAATTGGGGCATGATAGGGACCATGGTGTTTGCCATCCTGGCAGTTGCAGTCAATGGAATTCCTCAGTTGCTGTACGCAAAGGAGCGGGGTTTTAAGCTCAAATCTGTTGCGTACGCTTATTTCATCGCAGCTGGGCTCAATATGATGCTTGGCTCTGTCACCCCTATTTCAGCTCAGGCCGAAACCATTACAGTGGCAGGCAGCACCAAGGATGCACGCGCCCGGATTACGGCGCTGATTTTAGCGGCTATCGTTATGACCCTTCTGGGCATGTTCGGGCTGGTCAGCAGGATTGCGGACTGGGTAGGCGCCGGCGTTGTTGCTGGCATGATGGCCGGCGTGGGCTTCATGCTATGTGAGGTTTCCTATTCATTCACCAAAAGCGATTGGCAAATTAGCGTGGTCTCCATCTTGTCTGCCGTGGGCACCTGGATGCTGCTCAAGAATGATCCCAACGCTGTGGTGTATACGATTGGCATATCCGTGGCGGTTTCCACCATTTTTTATGTTGTGCGGATGAAGATAAGCGGACCGAAAGCTTCTTTAAAACCTACAGCTGAATTAGTCGAAGATCAGCCCCTATGGAAGGAGTGGCGCGATGGCTGGCGCAGCATGATTTTTAACAAGACTGCCATTCTGGCAGCATTGGGATTGATCTGTATGGGCATCGGCTGCAATATTTCCTTTGGCAACATCACCGCAAGCATCGCTGGCACGACGCAGAACCTGAACCACCTGACCATCGTCAATGCCGTAGCGGATTTTGTGAGTGTCCCGGCTGGCGGTCTGCCTCTGGAGGGTATTATCAGCGGAACCGCCGGCGCGCCCAACCCCGTGCTTACCGGTGCGCTGATGATGCTGTTTATTGGTATCCTGATTTTGACCGGCGCAGTGGAAAAGCTGGCCAAGTATGTACCGCCGGAATCCATCAGCGGCTTCCTGCTCGTGATCGGCTTCGTTCTCACCGTGCTTCCCAGCGTTGGCAGCGTGATCGCCTCCGGCGCGATTGCGGCAGGTATGGCTGCGTTGGGCATGACCATCATCAGCAAGAATCCCTTCTATGGCATGATCGCCGGAGTCATCGTAAAGCTGATTGGCCCTATGCTCGGGCTTTAAGAAAGGTCACAAAACATGGCTGATTTGAAAATTCCAAAGAATATTCCCAATCAACTCGCATTGAAACTTGGCCCGGATATAGAGATGGCGCTGGATCTAGTGGCATCGGACGGCGTGTGCTTCTACTCGCTCAATCTCATGGGTCATGCCCTGATTAATCACCGCGCAGCCCAAGCGCTCTACGATGTGATACAGCACAAAAAGCTTGCCTGTGATGTGCTGGTTGCAGCCGAAGCCAAGTCAATCGGCCTGATCCAGGAACTTGCCATGCTGCTGGGGCACGATCATTACGTGATCCTGCGGAAATCCCGCAAGGCGTATATGGTGGATCCATTGGTCACCACAGTTAAATCCATCACTACCACCAGCGCGCAGCAGCTGATTCTGGACAGGCAGGATCTGGCTCTGCTCCACGGAAAGACCGCTTGCTTCGTGGACGACGTAATTTCTACCGGTGCGACTTACGTCGCCGCTCAGGACCTCTACCGCCAGGCCACAGGCAAGGAGTTTGCCTTTTGCGTATGTGTAGCCACGGAAGGCGCCGCCCTTGAAAATAACCAGGATGGGTATATTCGCCTCGGCCATCTGCCCTTGTATGATGCATCAGGCAATTTGATCTAATTTCATAGAACAGCTAAGAGCAGCCCGCCTTTCGCATAATCCGTGCGAAGGCGGGCTGCTTATTATAAAGAATAACCATTATGTATAAGCCGCCAGCCATATCAAGCGAGCAGAACTTCCGAGATCGCATTCAGCAAACCATACGGAATCTTGAGTGCTTGCAGATTGCTTAGAGCCAAGCGTTCATCAAAATTGCCCGTCAGGATGCGGTAGATCTCATCTTTCAATTCATAGTCAATTTGCGCACTGCCCAGAATGCGCTCAAATCGTTTGTCGGCCTTGTTTGCAGCCAGGTGCAGCGGATGATCAAAGATCAATTTTAGCCCCGTACCACAAAGAATGTCATTTATCGTAACCCGCAGGGTGTGGCTTTCTGTCTCATATGCAGCACAAGCCTCAATCGTATCCTCCTCGTTTTTGCAAACCCTGAGCGAAGTATTAGCCTCCACCCCCACGAATGAAACCGTATATGTCCGCGAGGCTGGCATAAACCTTTTCACAGCACAGGGTGAAATCTCAAATTCCGTTCTTCCTCCAACCCGCCAGCAGAATGAAAATGTTGTGACCGACTGCTCCCCAGCTTTGTATGCCATTGTTTCGCCGTCATCTTCATACATTTCAAACATGCCATCTGCACCCGCATAAATATGGATATCCAAAGCCGGCGGAATCGGCGTTCCGTTGGAAATATGCACCTCATCGGCAGTCATTGGTATAATCGCACCTGCTTTGGCCAGCACGGGCATTTCAGCAAGCGGTCTGAACATTTCTAACCATCTTCCGCCACGATATATAAGCCCATTGAATATGTCAATATACAAACCCTCCGGCAGCCATGCCTTGACGCTTGATCGCATCAGTATCCGGTCCATTGGCTCCGTAATGGGGCAAACAATCAGCTCGCTGCCAAAGTAGTATTGCGTTGGAACATGGTATGCTTCCTCCCGGCGGGGATGACCATAATACATAGGCTGCACCAACGGCTCGCCTTGCGCATGGCTGCGCCAATTCATGGTGTACAGATAGGGAAGCAGCTTATGCCGAAGGCGCAAAAATTTTGTCATAACAGCGCATGCCTCCTGGCTGAAACGCCAGGGTTCCTTGCCGTTGAAAAGATTACATGTGCTGTGCATGCGCATGATTGGCGAGAATACACCGAATTGCAGCCAGCGTATTTGCAGTTCTTCATCGCACCGGCCATGCGTATGCCCGCCAATATCGTGGCTCCACCAGCCATACCCGATATTGGAGGCTGTGGCCGTGAAATAGGGCTGAAATTTCAGGGAATCCCAGCTGATGACGCTATCACCCGAAAAACCGACAGGATACCGATGGCTGCCGGGACCGGCATAGCGGGACAGGATCAGCGGGCGCTTCCCATCGCGGACAATGTCCAGGGTATGGTAGTGATTTAAAATCCACAAGGGGTCCAAGCCCGGAATAGTCGATGAAGTGCCCTGCTGCCAGTCAACCCACCAGAAGTCAACACCCTCTTTTTCACGGGGATGATGCAAATATTCAAAATAAGCTTCCATGAAGAGCCTGTTTCCCGCATCGAAAGGGATGCGCTGGCGGCGGGATGCGTCTTTGCCCAACGTTTGAGCCATAGCCGCATACATTTCCTCGTGAGCCTGAACGCCTTGGGCAGGATGAAGATTGAGCGTAATTTTGAGGCCCCGATCGTGCAGTTTCCTCAAAAATTCCTTAGGATCGGGAAACAGATCATTATTCCAGGTATAGCCTGTCCAGCCCTTCCCTCCGCCCGCCGGCTGGGTGATATGCCAATCCATATCAAGCACGGATACGCTCAGCGGTATTCCGTATTTTTGAAATGTATCCATCAAATCTAAATATTCGGTATCTTTATAGGCATAAAAGCGGCTCCACCAGTTGCCAAGCGCATAGCGGGGCAAAAGCGGTGCAGGTCCGCACAGCCGGAAAAAATCCCGCAGAGCTTGCTTGAAATCATACCCGTAACTAAAAAAATAGATATCCTGAATGCCGCTCTTGCGCGGCTCGACCCAGCCGTCACATGTCAAAACCAAGGATTTGCTGTCATCTAAAACGGAAAATCCCTGCAGGCGTGACAGAATGCCGGGCTCAAGCACCACAGCGCCATCCGCCTCATCCAACGTTCGCGCAGTGCCGCCGAGGTTTTCGTTAAGGGGATCACCAAAATGCCATGTGCAATAGATGCCGCGACACTCGCTATGATTTTCCACAGTAAGGCCATGCGGCGAAAAAGGTTTTTCGTTATAAAAAATATTGATATATTCGGTTTTGATCTCGATGCCGGCGTTGATTTTCCAAACGTCATATTCAGGAATCGGAAAATCCCTGTTCACCACCACCTGGGTTGGGCGGTCTTCAAAGGCATCATCTTCTGAATATTCCATACGCACAAGTCTGCTTGTCAAAATGGTAAAACGGTAATGCTCTCCCTCAATCACACTGTCCGGCCGACAGCGTCCGTTTCCTTGATCGAATCGATTTTGGCTCATAGCTAAACCTCTGCATCAGCGGAGAAAATGATAGGCTCGCCACTGCATGGCATCAGCCCGCCTTCCGCCGAAACAATACTTCCGTCCAATAGATTTACATAGTTGCCTTCCGGTACATCCACCGAAACCAACGATGATTTTCCCTTTGTGCTGAACAAACCCACCATTTGTTTGCCAAAAACACTATGTACAGCTTTCAGTATGCCGTTTCCGGCATCGCAGACACGGTAGTTGCTGTTTGTGAAAATGGGATTCTTCTTGATTTGATAGAGCCGTTTAAGCACGGGTGTGATATCAAATCCCGTATCCCAAAGGATATCATTTTTGTTAAACAGGCTGGGACGAAATACGTTTTCGGTTTCCTGCCCATTGTACAAAAGGGTCATGCCCTTTTGAAAATAGAGGAAAGCTGTCCAGTTGCGGCGCTCTTTGGCATCAGTAATGATAAACGCAGCGCGCTGCCGGTCGTGATTTTCCAGAAATCGCAGCTTGATATAGTTATCGGGGTAGATGTATTCCTGCTGGTTAATCTTCCCGGCATACTCAGCCAATGAGCATTTCCCGGTCAGATATCTGATAAAGTCGGCATAAATGTCATACTCGTAGCTCAGGTCAAAAGCCTGATAAATTTCAGAATCAGACAGGCTGTCTATGCCACGGGCACGGTTGTCCACCGTAAACACAGGCTCCACCGATTCACTCAGCCATATGCAGCCGGGACGCACCATCTCCACTTCATCTCTTGCGCGCAGCCAGAATTTGAGTGGAATGAGCGGCGCCACATCACAGCGGAAGCCATCTACAATGGCGGCCCACTGCTTCAGCGTCTCGATTTGATAATCCCACAGGCCAGGCTGAGCATAGTCCAAATCAATAATATCAGCCCACTCCCCAATCTTGTTTCCGAAGGAGCCATCTGCTTTATGGTAGAACCATTCCGGGTGATGCTGTGCTAACCACGAATCGGGCGAGGTATGATTGTACACCACATCGATAATGCACTTCATGCCGTGCGAATGGATAGCATTTACCAAATGCTTGAACTCTTCCATGGTGCCGAATTCCGGATTAACTGCGCGATAATCCTTGATGGCGTAAGGACTTCCCAGTGTTCCTATCCGGCTCTTCTCACCGGTTGGGTGAATGGGCAGCAGCCAGATTATATCCACACCCAAGGCGCATATTCGGTCCAAATCCTCCTGTACTTTGAGGAATGTGCCTTCCTTGCTGTACTGGCGCACATATACCGAATACATCACCTGGTTGCGAAGATTTTTGTTTGTGTCAAATGCCATGTTGCACGCTCCCGATAAATTTTGTTCATCCTTTGACAGCAGAAGACGCGATGCCCTCAATGAATCTGCGCTGGAAAATCAGATAGCAAATCACCACGGGGATGATAGCAATGCTGGTGGCCGCAAAGAGCCCGGCATAGTCTGTGGAATAGCGTCCGCTAAACATGTTCAGCGCAACGCTGAGCAGCTGCTTTATTTCTGAACGCAGCATCAAATACGGCCAAAGATAATCCTCCCAAGCCCACAGAAACTGAAAGATGGCAATACTTGAAATCGCATTGCGAAGCATCGGGAATACGATACGGTGAAAGATGTAAAATTCATTTGCGCCGTCAATTCGCGCGGCCTCAAGCATTTCATCGGGAATGCCGGTGCAGCTCTGCCGCATCATGAAGATGCCAAAGGAAGTGAAAATGCTGGGCACGATCAGCGCCTGGTAGGTATCCAGCCAGCCAGCCCACTGCATGATGCTGTATCGTGGAATGATGGTAACCACGCCCGGCACCATCATGGTGGCAAGAATTGCACCAAATAGAAAACCGCGGCCCCGGAAACGGTATTTGCATAGCACAAACCCCGCAAGTGTGCTGGTGTAAATGGTAATAACACATAAAATTATCGCGTAAATCAGGCTATTTGCAAAATAGCGAAGAAAATTCATTTTTTGTATGGCGTTGATATAATTTTGCACAGTTGCTGACTGGGGAAGAAAATGTTGTTCCAGAACGCTTATCTCAATATTGGTTTTAAACGACGAAGAAAGCATCCACAAAAACGGCAAAATGGTTGCTATACTGCAGACAAGCAAAAAACTATTCAATGTTACAGAGGAAATCTTGCGTTTTGTCATATCAAACTCCTCCTTATACTTCACTGCTGCCCGACACCTTAAATGAAACAGCCGTCAGCACAGCAATGATGAAGAACAGAACAAATGATATGGCAGACGCATAACCAAAATTATATTTTACAAATGCCTGGTCATATATGATATAAGAAGCCAGATAGGTTTGGGTTCCGGGTCCGCCCTGTGTAAGCACCATTACCGGAATATAGGTCTGGAAATACGAAATGAGAGAGGTGATTACAATAAAAAGGATCGTCGGCTTCAGCAGGGGTAAAGTCATATGCCTGAATCTTTGCAATGCATTGGCTCCATCAATCTCAGCCGCTTCATAACAATCTAGGGGCAAAGAATACATGCCACCCAGCAGAATCACTACTGCATACCCAAAATCCTTCCAGATAGTTAAAAGAATGATAGCAATCATGGCATACCGTGCATCGAAAAGCCAATTAATCTTGGTTGCCAAAATTTGATTGAGCAGACCAAACTGCGGGTCATACATGAATCTCCACACAAAAGCAACTGCTACCATGGGCGTTATGGTTGGCAAATAATACAGCGTCCGATACAAAGATTTCTTTTTGATCAGCTTGGAGTATAGGGCACTGGACAGCAAAAGCCCCAGCACTACGCGGACAGCTACAGCAACAGCCGCAAACCACACTGTATTTTTCATGGCATGCCAAAAAAGTTTGTTTGTAAACAGCATCTTCCAGTTTTCCAAACCATTGAATCTAAATTGCCCTTTCAGTGGATTCCACAGGTGAAAGCTGCCTATAAGGGCCATGATAATGGGGAAAATGAAGAAGATAGCAAAAAACAAGGCAAGCGCAGCAACCACAGTTGTTCGTAAAATGATTTCACTGCGACTTCGAAGAGGGTTTTTTCGTTTCGCTACAGCTATCATTACTACACCTCATTGCGAAAATGGCCGGTGGGTATCTGTGGACCACCCACCGGCCATTGATTAAACCTGGTGCCATTATAGCATGTCTTACTTTGCTTCGCTTGCGTATTTGTACTGCGGTTCAGCGGTTACAAAATCACTGGCGGCCAGTTCCTGGTTGCAGGTATCCTCTGCGTTTTTCAGCGCAGTTTCTATATCAGCGCCGTTATAGAAGATATCTTCCAGCGCGATCTTCATATTGTTTTCTACTGCGCTGGGCATGGGGCCGGGCCAAATATAACGATCAATGTGTTTGGCCAGAACGGCAATGCTAGAAACATTGAGGATATCGGCGTCGGATGCCAGAGAATTCTTGGCAGGGAACACCGAGTTGGCGAGGCAGAATTCCTTCTGAAGCGCATCGCTGGCAAGGAAGAAGCGTACGATATCCTGCGCAACAGCCTGCTGCTGCGCCGAGGCATTTTTGTTAATACCGAAGGTGGATTCGCCGTTATAGCGGTGGTATGCAAAAGGCACATCCTCAGAGGGCGTTGGAATTTCAAAGCTGCCAAATTCGGTTTCAGGGAAATTGTTTTTCAGTACATTGTGCATGAAGCCCCAGCCCAGGTACAAGGCAACAGTACCCTGGCCAAAGTTGTCGCCGGAGTTGTTGCCGAAGTTATAGTCGCCGCTGCCATCCACTTCATATATGTCCTTCATGCGCTGAACAACTGTTTTGATGGCGTCGTTGTTGAATGTGACCTTGTTTTCGGCAGTAAAAAGGTTCTGTCCGTACTGGTATTGCATGCCCAGGACATCGCCCTGCGCGCCGCCGTTGAAGCTGAAGCCCGCTTGCACCAGTTCACCCTTGTCGTTGCGGATGGTCAGCTTTTTCGCCACTTCACGGAATGCATCCCACGTTGTGGGAATATCTGCTTCAGTCAAACCAGCTGCTGCCCACATAGCCTTGTTATAATACATCGTGGCAGTCATGAGACCGTAATCGGTGTAGTAAGCCTTGCCGTCAATCACGTGCGCCGAAACACCGACAAAGTCCTTTCCCAAATCTTCAACAGATATGTCATACGGGGCCATGTAACCGATTAGGTTTTCATGATGACTGTTGTGAACATTGAAAATTGCGGGGCCGTCGTTGCCCTGCAGGGCCAGGGGAAGTTTGGTCCAGTAGTCATCCCATGGATTTTCCACCAAAGTAATTTTGACATTTGAATGAATGGCGGTGTACTGTTCCACAACGGATTTGAATAGATTTTCAGCTCCTGTCCAATACCAAAACTCAATGTCGATATTCTCGCCGTTATTGACAGGCTGAGTAGGATCATACTTTACCGCGCCGCCCATTACCGGTGCGCTGGCTGCATTTGCGCCGCAGGCCATCAGCATAGTGGACATCACAACAGTAAGCACCAAGGAAACAATTCGTGAAACATTCTTCTTCATGATATTCTTCCTTTCCCTTTTTCGGTCATTTCTGTTCGTCGATATGGTATAGCGCTAAACTACTTTTTATTATAGTC